>JBPCQE010000042.1:0-9652 GCA_050998435.1 Sphingomicrobium sp.
GCCCGAGCCGCATGCGCTGCGTTACCACGGCCACCAGTTCCGGGTGTACAATCCGGACATCGGCGACGGCCGCGGCTTCCTGTTCGCGCAGCTTCGCGACGACCGGAACCGCCTGCTTGACTTGGGCACCAAGGGCTCGGGCCAGACGCTTTATAGCCGCACCGCCGACGGGCGGCTGACGCTCAAGGGCGGAGTGCGCGAGGTCCTCGCGACCGAGATGCTCGAAGCGCTCGGCGCCAACACCTCAAAGAGCTTCGCGTTGTTCGAGACGGGCGAAGCGCTGATGCGCCATGACGAGCCCTCGCCCACCCGCTCATCGGTGTTGACCCGCCTTGGCCATGGTCACATCCGGATTGGGACCTTCCAGCGGCTCGCATTCTACGGTGAGGCCGAGAATATCGAGGCGCTGGTGCGCTACTGCCTCGAGCACCTTTACGGCGAACCGGGTTCGGGCGGGGCCCAGGAATCTGCCGTCCGGCTGTTCCCGCTCGTCGCGCAAGCGACCGCGAACCTCGCCGCAAGCTACATGGCCGCAGGCTTCGTCCACGGGGTGCTCAACAGCGACAATATCGCGGTCACGGGCGAGAGCTTCGACTATGGCCCGTGGCGGTTCACCCCCATGTGGGACCCGGCCTTCACCGCAGCCTATTTCGACCATCACGGCCTCTATTCCTTCGGCCGCCAGCCCGAGGCGATCCATTGGGACCTGGCGCAATTCGCCGGTTGCCTGACCCTGGTCGCCGAAGCCCCGCCGCTGTCCGACGCGCTCTCCGGCTGGGGCCACCGGTTCGAAGTCGCACTGGTGGAGGGTCTGCTCAGACGGCTCGGAGTCCGACCGAGCGGTGCCGAGGACGACCGAGCGCTCGCCGCGGCGCTCGTCCGAGCCCTTCAGTCGCGCGAAGCGACGATCGACCGAATCTTCTTCGACTGGCGCGGCGGGCGCGACCCGGGCGACCGATATCCGTCCGAGCCGTTCCGGGCGCTGGCCGCGGCGCTGCGCGGCCGCGAGCAGCCGGCCCCGCATCCCTATTGGTCCGATGCCGGGCCGTGCTCGATGCACATCGACGAGGTCGAGGCGATCTGGGCGGCGATCGCCGAGCGCGACGACTGGGGTCCGTTCGATGCCAAGATCGCCGCGGTCCGCCGGATGGGCGAGGCGATGGCCGCGGCACCCGCTTGACGCCGCGCCCAAGTTCGTGGAGCGCCCGGCGCAATGGCACGCAACGAAACGCCTGAAACCCTGGTGTCGAGCGACCCGGCGACCGGCGCGGAAATCTGGTCCGGCCCGGTCGGCGATCCGGCCGCGGAAGTCGCTTCGGCACGGGCCGCGGCGGGGCCGTGGGCCGCGCATTCGCTGTCCTATCGGTCCGAGGCCGTTCGCCGTTTCGCCAACGTCGTCCGCAAGCGCGAGGAAGAGTTCGCAACGCTGATTTCGCGCGAAACGGGCAAGCCGTTCTGGGAAGCCCGGACCGAGGTCGCGTCGGTCATCAACAAGGTGCAGATTTCGATCGACGCTTATTCGGAGCGAACTCCGCAGCGCAAGCTCGAGGCCGCGCTCGGCAACAAGATCGCGGTGCGCCACAAGCCGCACGGAGTGCTGGCGGTGCTCGGGCCATTCAACTTCCCGGCGCACCTTCCGAACGGGCACATCGTCCCGGCCCTCCTCGCCGGTAATGCGGTCGTCTTCAAGCCGTCCGAGAAGACCCCGGCGAGCGGCGCCTTCCTGGTCGAATGCTTCCACCAGGCAAAGATCCCCGAAGGAGTCCTCCGGCTGCTGGTCGGCGGTCCCGACCAGGGCAAAGCGCTCGCCGCCGAGCCCGGTATCGACGGGCTATTGTTCACCGGCTCGGCTCGCGTCGGCAAGGCGCTCCACCGCCAGTTCGCCGACAATCCGCACAAGATCCTCGCGCTCGAGCTCGGCGGCAACAACCCGATCGTCGTGTGGGGCGCCAAGGACGTCGAGGCGGCCGCGGCGGTGGTCGTCCAGTCGGCCTACCTGTCCGCCGGCCAACGCTGCACCGCCGCCCGCCGGCTGATCGTCGAGGACGGCGAGGAGGGCCCGCTGATCGAGGCCATCGAGCGGCTGATCGACCGGATCATCGTCGACGAGCCGTTCGCCGATCCGCAGCCGTTCATGGGCCCGGTGATCGACCTTCAGTCCGCCGACCATCTGCAGGAGGCGTGGCTCGGGCTGATGATGAAGGGCGGCAAGCCGGTCCGGCGGCTCGACCGCCCGGTCGAGGAGCGCCCGTACCTGACCCCGGCGCTGATCGACGTCACCGATATCGCCGACCGCCCGGACGAGGAATTGTTCGGCCCGGTCCTGCAAATCGTTCGGGTCAAGGATTTCGACGCCGCGATCGACGAGGCCAACAACACCCGCTTCGGGCTCGTCGCCAGCCTCATCGGCGGCGACCCCGAGCTCTACGACCGTTTCTGGGCGAACGTGCGCGCCGGAGTCATCAACTGGAACAAGCCGACCAACGGTGCCCCGTCGAGCGCCCCGTTCGGCGGCGTCGGGCTGTCCGGCAACCATCGCCCGAGCGCTTATTATGCGGCCGACTATTGCGCCTATCCAGTGACCAGCAGCGAGGCCGCCGTGGTCCGCGCGGCGATCGGCGAGGGGCTTCGGGACCCCCCTCGGCGCGAAGACTGATATCGCTCCTAACTGCGGATTTCCGGCAGGTATGAATCGTCGGCGGCGTCGCTGAACTTGGTGATCCGGCTGTCGAACTTGAGGCGCACCTTGCCGGTCGCGCCGTGGCGCTGCTTGGCGACGATCAGCTCGGCGAGGCCGTAGACCCGGTTCATGTCGCGCGCCCATTCCTCGTGCGCCTCGTGGATCTTGGCGTCGTCGCCCTCGGCCGGCCGCTTGGGCTCGCGCGACGCGACGTAATAATCCTCGCGGTAGATGAACAGGACGATGTCGGCGTCCTGCTCGATCGAGCCCGATTCCCGCAGGTCCGACAGCTGCGGCCTTTTGTCCTCGCGGCTCTCGACCGCGCGGCTCAATTGCGACAGCCCGACCACCGGCATGTCGAGCTCCTTGGCCAATTGCTTGAGGCCGCGGCTGATCTCGGAGATTTCCTGGACCCGGTTTTCGTTGCTGTTCCGGCCGGTGCCCTGGAGCAGTTGCAAATAATCGATGATCACCATTCCGATGCCCTTCTGGCGCTTCAACCGCCGGGCGCGGGCGCGCAGCGCGGCGATCGTCAGTCCGGGCGTGTCGTCGATGTACAGCGGCAGGCTCTGAAGCTCGCCCGCGGCCCGGGCGAGCTGGCGGAACTCCTGCTTGCTGATCTTGCCCATGCGCAGATTCTCGGAGCTAATGCCCGACTGCTCAGCGAGGACTCGAGTCGCGAGCTGGTCGGCCGACATTTCGAGGCTGAACAGGGCCACCGCCGAGCCGGCGCCCTTGCCGGGCTCGATGCCGTCCTCGGAGTCGCGCAGGAAGCGCTGCGCGGCCGCAAACGCGATGTTGGTCGCCAGCGAGCTCTTGCCCATGCCCGGCCGGCCGGCGATGATGATCAGGTCGGATGGGTGGAGACCGCCGATCTTCGAGTTCAGGCTGTCGAGCCCGGTCGTGATGCCCGACAAATGGCCGCCGCTGTTCAAGGCCCGCTCGGCCATCTCGATCGCCAGCTTGGTCGCTTCGCCGAACGACTTCGCCTTGCCTTCGGCGCCGCCTTCTTCGGCGACCTTGTAGAGCTCGGTCTCGGCCCGTTCGATCTGGGCGATCGGGGCGACTTCCTCGCTGGTGTCGAGCGCGCTCTCGACCAGATCGCGGCCGACGCCGATCAGCGCCCGAAGCAGCGCCAGGTCGTAAATCTGGGCGGCGAAATCGCGCGCTCCGATCACCGCTGCGCCCGATCCCGTGAGCTGGGCGAGATAGGCCGGCCCACCGACCTCCTTGATCCCCTCGTCGGCCTCGAACAATGGCCGCAGTGTCACCGGGTTGGCGATCATGTTGCGGTCGGTCAGCCTCAGGATCGATTCATAGATTCGGCCGTGCAGCGGCTCGAAGAAATGGTGCGGCTGAAGCCGCGTCTGGATGTCCTCGACCAGCCGGTTGTCGATCATCAGAGCCCCGAGCAGAGCGGCTTCCGCCTCGACGTTCTGGGGGAGGGCGGGGCTGCCCGCGGTTGCCGCGGGGTCGGCGATTCGGAGGATTTCTGCCATGGCTTAGGCTTACCGATTTTGGCCCCACAACCTCCATCCAAAGTTCGCATCTTGCAAACTTTTTGTGGACCTCCCTGTGGATGGAAAGTGGCATTGCGCCGCCCGCCCATGCGCGGCTAGGCCAGCAGCCGATGACCATCCAATCCGACCGCTGGATTCGCGAGCAGGCGCAGAAGCACGCGATGATCGAGCCGTTCGTCGAGGCCCAGCGGCGCGAGGGATGCATCAGCTACGGCCTGTCGTCCTACGGCTACGACGCGCGGGTCTCCAACCACTTCAAGATCTTCACCAACGTCGATTCGGCGACCGTCGACCCGAAGGACTTCGCCGCCAACAGCTTTGTCGACCGGCAAGTCGACGTCTGCATCATCCCGCCCAACAGCTTCGCCCTCGCCCACACGGTTGAATATTTCCGGGTGCCGCGCGACGTGATGGTGATCTGCCTCGGCAAGTCGACCTATGCCCGCTGCGGGATCATCGTCAATGTGACGCCTCTGGAGCCCGGCTGGGAGGGCCATGTGACTCTCGAATTCTCGAACACGACGCCGCTTCCGGCCAAGGTCTACGCCAACGAAGGCGCGTGCCAGTTCCTGTTCCTCAAGGGCAACGAGCCGTGCGAGGTGAGCTACGCCGACCGCGCCGGCAAATATATGGGCCAGCGCGGGGTCACTTTGCCAAAGCTGTGAGGATCGACGAGGCGAAGGCGCTTGACGCGGCCGATCCGCTGGCGTTTGCGCGGGCGCGGTTCCGGCTGCCCGACGGCGTCATCTATCTCGACGGCAATTCATTGGGCGCGCTGCCGGCCGCGACTGCCAGCGCGTTGGTCGAGGTCGCCGAGCGGCAATGGGGCGACGACCTCATCACCAGCTGGAACAAGCATCAATGGATCGAGGCGCCGAGCCGGGTCGCGGCGATCCTCGCGCCAATTGTCGGAGCGCGGCCGAGCGAATTGCTGATCGCCGATTCGACCTCGGTCACGCTGTTCAAGCTGCTTGCCGCAGCGGCGCAGGCGCAATCGGGGCGGAGCGTAATCCTGTCGGAAGACGGCAACTTCCCCACCGATCTTTATGTCGCGCAAGGACTGGCCGGCTTGTTGCCGCACCTCTCGCTGAGGACGGTCAAGGCCGCCGATGTCGCGGCGGCGATCGACGGCGACACGGCGGTCGTGATGCTGACCCATGTCGATTACCGCACCGGGGCGGTGTACGACATGGCGACGGTCAATGCGGTCGCGCGCAGCGCCGGTGCGATCACCCTATGGGACCTTTCGCACAGCGCCGGCGCGCTCGCGCTCGACCTTGACGGTACCGGTTGCGACCTCGCGGTCGGGTGCGGCTACAAATATCTCAACGGCGGGCCCGGCGCGCCAGCCTTCCTGTTCGTCGCCGAGGCGCTGCAGGACACGCTGCGATCCCCGCTGACCGGCTGGATGGGCCATGCCGATCCATTTGCGTTCGAGACCGGCCACCGCCCCGCCGCCGGAATCGCGCGCTTCCTCACCGGCACCCCGTCGATTCTCGCCATCGCCGCACTGGAGGCGGGGCTTGGCACGTTCGACGACATCGCCATGGCCGATGTCGAGGCCAAGTCGCGCGCCTTGTCGCAATGGTTCATAGACGAGGTGGAGCGGCGCTGCGGCGATCACCTACACCTGGCTTCCCCGCGCGACTCGGCGCTGCGGGGCAGCCATGTCGTGTTCGCCCATGACGATGCCTATGCGGTGATGCAGGCGCTGATCGGGCGCGGCGTGATCGGGGACTTCCGCACGCCGGACCTGATCCGCTTCGGCTTCGCGCCGCTCTACAACGGGTTCACCGAGGCGCTGCGGGCCGCCGACATCCTCGCCGACATCCTGGCCAGAGGCGAATGGGACCAGCCGCGCTTCGCCCAGCGAGCGCGGGTGACCTAGGGGCGACGTCTCGATTGATGGCGGATGTTGGCCGGACGGCCGCGCCGCTGCCCCGGGCGAGTGCGATCCGACCGGGCCGCCCTGGGTCCGCCGTAAGAGCCCTCGGGAAGCTCGAAGCGCAGCGAGCCCGACACCGGGTTGGCCTCGGCCAGCCGAAGCGTCAGCTTCTGGCCAACCCGGTAGGTGTCGCCGCTGTACTCGCCGACCAACTGGCGCGCCGCCTCGTCGTAGCGGAAATATTCCTGGCCGAGCGTCTGGGCGAGCACCAGCCCGTCGCCGCCCAGATCGGTGACCGTGGCGAAGAAGCCGAACGGCTGGACCCCGGTGATCCGGCACTCGACCAATTGCCCGACTCGGTCGGCGAGGAAGGCGGCGACATAGCGGTCGATGGTGTCGCGCTCGGCCTCCATCGCGCGGCGCTCGAGAATCGAGATCGCCTCGCCGATCTCGACGAACTTGCCGTCCTCGCCCGGCGGCAGCCCGCCGTCGCCGAGCCGGTAGGCGCTGGTCAGCGAGCGGTGGACCAGCAGGTCGGCGTAGCGGCGGATCGGCGAGGTGAAGTGCGCGTAGGTCGCCAGCGCGAGCCCGAAATGGCCGAGCCGCTCGGGCCCGTAGCGCGCCTGCATCTGCGTGCGCAGGACCATCTCCATGATCTCGGTGCGCGCATCGTCGTCGCCGACGCGTTCGATCACCCGGTTGAAGGTCGCCGGCTTGATCACCTGGCCAAGCGCGAACTCGACTCCGAACGTCGCCAGATTCTCCTTGAGCGCGACCAGTTTCTCGCGGCTCGGCGATTCGTGGACTCGGTACATCACCAGCGCTTTCTTCGCTTCGAGCGCGCGCGCCGCGGCGACGTTGGCGGCGATCATGAAATCCTCGACCAGCCGGTGGGCGTCGAGCCGGTCGCGCGGGGCGACCGACAGGATGCGCCCTTTCTCGTCGAGCGTCACCCGCCGCTCGGGGATGTCGAGCTCGAGCGGCTCGCGCTTGTTCCGGTTCGCGAGCAGCGCCCGCCAGCACGCCCACAGCGGTTTCAGCGCGGCCTCGATCAATTGCTGCGGCACCGGCCCTTCGAGCTCGGGCATGTCGCAGGTCGGAGAGGAAACTTCGACCCCATTCGACGCACCGCAATCCATCGCGGCCTGCGCATCTTCGTAGGCAATGTTTGCTGCCACGCAAATCTTCGCACGCGTGAATCGCCAGTTTTTTAGGGTACCGTCGCGGGCGATTTTCAGGTGGCACGCCATCGCCGCGCGTTGTTGCCCGGCTTTCAGCGAGCAGATGTCCGCCGACAGTTCCTCGGGCAGCATCGGCACCACCCGGTCCGGGAAATAGACGCTGTTGCCGCGCGCCCGAGCCTCCCGGTCGAGCTCGGAATTGGGCCGCACGTAGAAGCTGACGTCGGCGATCGCGACGATCGCGTTCCAGCCGCCGGCATTGGCCGGATCGTCGTCGGGCGCCGCCCAGATCGCATCGTCATGGTCGCGCGCGTCGGCCGGGTCGATGGCGACGATCGGCAGATGGGTCAGGTCCTCGCGCTCGCCGAGCGGCAGCTTCGAGACGCGGTGCGCCTCGTCGATCGCCTCGTCGCGGAACTCGTGTCGGAGGCCGTGCTTGTGGATCGCGATCAGGCTGAAGCTGCGCGGCGCGAACGGATCGCCGAGCACCGCGTCGACCCGCGCCGTCACCCGCGGCCCCCGGCCCGACAGCTCGCACAGCACCAGGTCGCCGGCTTCCGCGTCCTTCAGCTCGCTGACCGCAAGCTCGCGCCGCTCCTTTTTCTCGACCGGGGTCAGCCAGAACCGCTCGCCTTCCTTGCGGATCACTCCGAGCACCAGCTCGGCGGACTTCGCGAGCTTCTTCATCGGGTGGGCGATGAGGCCTGCCCCGCGCTCCTCGGTCCGCGCCAGCACCCGGTCGCCGATGCCGAGTGCTCCGCGCCGCCCGCGCTCCATGATGCGCAGCTTGGGCGGCGGGGTTTCCGCGTGCCATTGCTCGGGCACGCCCCAGACGTTGCCGCTGTCGTCGGCCTCGACGATCTTGAGCACCGTCACCTTGGGAACACCGCCCGATTTGTGGAACGCACGGCCGGGCGCCGAGTCGATCAGCCCCTCGTCGGCCATGTCCTTGAGCAGCGTCTTGAGCGCGATCTTGTCCTGCCCCGACAGCCCGAACGCCCGAGCGATCTCGCGCTTGCCGGCCGGCTGTTCGGAGGTCGCGATGAAGTCGAGGATCTGCTTTCGCGAGGGCAGACCGGGCGAGCGCTTTCGGGGCATGGACTAAAGCCCTCCCCCTCGATGGGGGAGGGTTGGGTGGGGGTGACGCCCGCGCAAGGCTGCATCGATTGCGGCGAAAACACCCTCGCGATTGCCAAGCACGTCATTGTTCCAGAAACGGATCACCCGATAACCCTCGGCCTCAATCATCGCCGAACGAGGAGCGTCCGCCTCGGTTTCGTGCTGCCCGCCATCGACCTCGATGACCAACTTCGCGCGATGGCTGGCGAAATCGGCGATGAAATGGCGGATCGGGACCTGATGGCGGAAATGGAAGCCGGGAAAATGCTCGCGCAACATCCTCCACAACGCCGTCTCGGCGTCGGTCATTTCGCGACGAAGGCGGCGTGCGCGTCGAACAGCGCCTGCGGGTGGATGATGCTTCATGGGCGCCGCTCTAGGACCAACATCACCCCACCCCAACCCCTCCCCATCAAAGGGAGGGGCTCACTGCGCCGCGGCCGGCTTCACCCACGGCTTGAACGCGCCGCCCGGGACCGCCGAGGCGACCGGGCTTTCGAAGCCGTCCGCGCTGACCGACGAGACGCCGAATATCCAGTCGTCGACGCGGATGCCTTTCAACGTTGTTCCGTACCCCGTCACGGTGTCCGCCGATGTGTGTTCGACATCAGCAGCCGGTTTGGTCTGGCTTCGTTCCCAAAGGTTCGCGTCGGTCCGCCTCCACTTGACGATGTATCTTGCCGCGGATTCGACCCGAGGCCACGTCACCTTCGTGTCGGTGCTCACCGCCCCCTCGACCACCGGCTCCGGCGGCGGCGGAGCGCTGGCGAGCGCGGCGAGCGCCGCGACGTTCAGCTTGGTCACTTTCTCGAGGTACGGAAAATCCATCTTGTCGATCGTGTCGCCGTACTGGACGCCGTTTTCGACCCGCACGTCCTGGTGCTGGTAATTGTAATTCTCGACCGCGACCGACATCCGCACCGCCGGGTAGCCGGCGTTCAAGAACTCGGTGTGGTCGCCGCCGCGGCCGTGGCGGTCGTTCCGCCAGATCGGCATCACGTCCAGATCAATGCGAAGCCGATCGGCCAGACTGTCGAGCCAGCGCGAGACGTTGCGCGACGGGGAGTCGTTCTCGCCCCCCAAACTTCGGATCTGCGCGGCCAGCTCCTCGTGCCCCTGCCAGCGCGGTCCTTCCGAGAAGACGCGCACCTGCTTGGCGTTGCACACTCCGTCGGAGCCGCAGCTGTTGCCGATGATGTCGTTGTTGAGGTTGGCGACGACGTTCCAGCCCTGCGCCTTCGCGTATTCGGCCATGATCTTGCCGCCG
>JBPCQE010000053.1:0-3234 GCA_050998435.1 Sphingomicrobium sp.
CTGGTCCGGCTGGTGTGTGACGCCCATTTGCCCGAGCCGCTCGAGGATTTGGCGCTGACCGGCATTCCCGAAGCGCCATTGAAGGAATTCCTCGAGGACCAGGGGTTCAAGACGCTTCTGGCGCGGATGATCGGCGGCCGCGGCGGCATCGGCGGGAGCAGCAGCGGCGGCGGCATCAATGGCGTCATGACGGCGGTCGCAGCTCCCGCAGCGACAGCGCCGGCCGAGGCGATCGCGGTCGACCGCTCGGCCTACGAAACGGTGACCGACGAAGCCTCGCTCGACCGCTGGATCGAAGAGGCGCTGGGGTATGGCTATGTCGCCGTCGACACCGAGACGGATTGCATCGATTGCGTCGTCGCCAGGCTGGCGGGGATCAGCCTCGCGACCGCCCCCAACCGCGCCTGCTACATCCCCGTCGGGCACAGCGGAGCCGACCTTTATTCCGATGCACCGCACCAGCTCGACAAGGCGCTCGTGCTGGAGCGGCTCAAGCCACTGCTCGAGGACCCGGCGGTGCTCAAGATCGGGCACAACCTCAAGTACGACTGGGTGATGTTCGACAAGGAGGGCATCGCCGTCGCTCCGTTCGACGACACCATGCTGATGAGCTTCGACCTCGACGCCGGGCGCCACAACCACGGGCTCGACGAGCTCGCCAAGCTCCACTTCGATCATGAATGCATCGCCTTCAAGACCGTCTGCGGCGTCGGCGCCAAGCAGATCACCTTCGACAAGGTGCCGCTGCCGCAAGCCACCCAATACGCGGCCGAGGACTCCGACATTACCTTGCGGATGTGGCAGCGGCTGAAGCCGCGCATGGCCGCGGAAGGCTCGACCCAGGTCTACGAGCGCGTCGACAAGCCGCTGGTCAGCGCGGTCGGGCGGATGGAGCGGCGCGGGGTCAAGGTCGACCGCGACTATCTCGCCAAATTGTCGGGCGAATTCTCAAAGGAGATCACGGCGCTCGAGGAGAAGATCTACGAGGCGGCGTGCGGGCCGTTCACCATTGGCTCGCCCCAGCAGCTTGGCCATGTGCTCTATGAGCGGCTGGGGCTCAAAGGCGGGCGCAAAGGCAAGAGCGGCGCTTACTCGACCGACGTCACCGAATTGGAACGGCTGGCCGCGGAAGGCGTGTCCTGCGCCGGCCTGGTGCTCGACTGGCGCCAGCTGACCAAGCTCAAGAACACCTACACCGACGCGCTCCAGGCGCAGATCAACCCCGAGACCGGGCGGGTCCACACCAGCTTCAGCCTCGCGGTCGCGCAGACCGGGCGGCTGGCGTCGACCGATCCCAATTTGCAGAACATCCCGATCCGAACCGAGATCGGCCGCAAGATCCGCGACGCGTTCGTCGCCGAGCCCGGCCACCAGCTGATGAGCGCCGACTACAGCCAGATCGAGTTGCGCCTCGCCGCGCACATGGCCGACGTTCCGCCGCTCAAGGACGCGTTCGCGAGCGGCGCCGACATCCACAATCTGACCGCAATCGAGCTGTTCGGGTCAGACGACCGCGAGAGCCGCAACAAGGCCAAGACGATCAACTTCGCGATCCTCTACGGAATTTCGTCGTGGGGGCTGGCCGGCCGGCTCGGGGTCAGCCGCGAGGAAGGCCAGGCGATCATCGACCGCTATTTCGAGCGCTTCCCCGGCATTCGCAACTACATCGCCCAGACCCTGACATTCGCCCGCGAGAACGGCTTCACCAAGACCCTGTTCGGCCGCAAGACGCATTTCCCCAACATTTCGAGCCGCCAGCAGAACCTGCGCCAGGGCAGCGAGCGGGCGGCGATCAACGCGCCGATCCAGGGGACCAGCGCCGACCTCATCAAGCGGGCGATGGCGCGGATGGACTCGGCGCTCGAGGCGGCCGGGCTCGAGGGCGTGCGGATGCTTCTCCAGGTCCACGACGAACTGGTGTTCGAAGTCCCCGACGGCCGCGAGGAAGACGCCGCCGCCGTGATCAAGACGGTCATGGGCAGCGCGGCCGAGCCGGCGATCAAGCTCGACGTGCCGCTCGACGTCGACGTCGGCTGGGGGAGCCACTGGGGCGCCGCGCATCGATGAAGCCGGATCCCGAACCGCTGCCGCCCGAGGCGGACCTCGCGGCGCTCGCCCGCGGCGGCCGGATCAACTTTTTCGGCTTCGTCCTTCGGCTGGCGGCCCGGCTGCCGTTCCTGTTCATCGCCGGCCGGCTGTACGGCGCCGAGGCGCTCGGCCGCTTTGCCTATGCGGTGCTGGTCGTCGAGCTCGCCGCGCAACTGGCGACGCTGGGATTGAAGCGCGGCCTCGCCCAGCAGCTCGCCCACACCGACAAGCCGCATGTCTGCATCGTCTGGGATGCTTTGCTGGTCGCGGCGGTCGGATCGGTCATCGGCATGGCTTTGCTGTTCGCCTTCCCGCAGGCGATGTTCCCGAACAGCGAGATCTACGGGATGGAGTGGCTGCTTCCGACGGCGGTGATCGCGCTCGCCTGGTCGGACGTGATGCTCGCCGCGCTCGCCTATCGCCACGACGTCGGGGCGACGGTTCGGGCGCGCGCGGTGGTCGAGCCGTGGACGATCAGCCTCGCCGCGCTCGGCTTGTATTTCGTGTCGCCGCGCGACGGGCTGCTGTTCGCCTACGCGCTGTCAATGCTCGGAGCGCTGATCGCCTCGGCGATCCCGTTCCTCAAGAGCTACGGAGTGCCGCACGGCTGGAGCCCCGACCCCTCGACCCTGGGGCGGATGGCCCGGCGCAATTTGCCAGTCGCCGCCGCCGACGCGGTCGAATGGGGATCGCGCCGGGTCGACATCGCCATCCTCGGGCTGTTCGTCAGCCCGGCGGTGGTCGGCATCTATTACGTCGCCCAGAACATCGCCTCGCTGCCGTCCAAGCTGAAGACCAGCTTCGACCCGATCCTCGGGCCGGTCATCTCGCGCAACATCGCCGCGGGCAACAGCAAGGCGGTCGCCGACCAGGTCCGCCAGGTCGGCTTCTGGGTGATCGCGGCGCAGCTGGCGGTGGCGATGGCGCTGGCGATCCCCGGCGAGGGAGTGCTCGGGCTGGTCGGCCCCGCGTTCGTCGCCGGCACCGCGGCGCTCGCCGTCCTGCTGTTCGCCGAGGTGGTCGCGGCGACCGCGACGGTCAGCGAATCGGCGCTGATCTATTGCGCGCGCAAGCGCAACATGGCGATCAGCCTGGCGATGATCGTCCTCCAGGCGGGGATGTCGGTCGGCTTCATCCTGTTGTTCA
>JBPCQE010000058.1:0-3013 GCA_050998435.1 Sphingomicrobium sp.
AAGCGGCCATGTCGAATCCGTCACCCTGGCCGACGGCACGACCGTCTCCGGCGAGCTGTTCGTCGACTGCTCGGGCTTTCGCGGACTGTTGATAGAGCAGGCGCTGGAGACCGGGTACGAGGACTGGACCAAGTGGCTGCCGTGCAATCGCGCGATCGCGGTTCCGACGACTTATCCGGGCCAGCCCGACCCGTTCACCCGCTCGACCGCCCGAACCGGCGGCTGGCAGTGGCGGATCCCCCTGCAGCACCGAATGGGCAATGGCCTCGTCTATTCGAGCGAGCATCTCGCCGACGATGATGCCGAGCGAATGCTGCTCGACAATCTCGAAGGCGAGCCGCTCGCCGACCCCCGCCGACTGTCATTCACGACTGGCCGGCGCAAGCTTGCCTGGAACCGCAACATCGTATCGCTGGGGCTGTCGAGCGGGTTCGTCGAGCCGCTCGAGTCGACCAGCATCCACCTGATCCAGAGCGGCATCGCCAAGCTGCTGAGCCTGTTTCCCGACCGCGATTGCGACCCGGCCCTCGCTGCACGTTACAACAAGCTCCTCAATGCCGACATGGACACGATCAAGGATTTCCTGATCCTCCACTATAAGGCCAACCGCCGCGACGATTCCGGGCTGTGGAAATATTGCGCCTCGATGGACATTCCCGACAGCCTGGAGTCGAAAATGGAGTTGTGGCGCTCGAAGGGCCGCCTGTTCCGCGAAGACAAGGAGCTGTTTGCGACCGCGAGCTGGGTCGCGGTCATGCTCGGCCAGGGCATCGTCCCTGACGAGCACGAGCCCGCCGCCGACGGCCTCGAACAGGCGCTGGTTACCGATGCGCTCGACAAGATGCGACTGAGCTACCGGCATATGGCCGAGCAGATGCCGACCCACGGCGAGTTCATTGCTCGATCGTGCGCCGCGCGAACGCCGGCGAACTCGTAGGGGGGCGGCGGCACCAGGCCCGCCGACGCACCGGCTGGGCGAGAAGTCTCCGGGCCTTTGGAACGGAACCGCTCCCGCAGCGCTGGTTCGTCGAAGGAGATGGAAGATGCTGAAAAAACTGCTGTTTGCCGGCGGGATGGCCTATCTTTGGCGCAAGTTCAGAGGCGGGTCGCGGATGTCGGGCAATGACTCTTTGATCAGCAGCCGACGCGGCGGGCTGCGCTTGTAGTTAGCTGACAATTGGATAACGGCCGCCAGCGCTTCGGCGCCGGCGGCCGTTGTTTCGACGGATTCAGGCGCCGATCAGCACCGGAGTGCCGAGGCCGGTCACTGTAAAGAGCCTGGCAGCGAACTTGGCCGGCAGCCGGATGCAGCCGTGGCTCGCCGGGTGGCCGGGGTTATGGCCGGCGTGCAAGGCGATGCCGTAATTGTCGATGCGCTGCATGAACGGCATCGGCGCATTGTCGTACTTGCGGCTCCGGTGCATCGGCTTCTTGTCGAGGATATTGAAGATGCCGGTCGGAGTCGGATTCTCGGGCGCTCCACTCGAGATCGTCGAGACCGCCACGAGGGTGTCGCCGCGGTAGAGGAAGGCGAGCTGGTCCGAGAGGCTGACCACGACCCGCTCCTGCCCGGCGCTGTCGGGCACGTCGCGCCACAAATACTGGCCGGGCTTCAGCCATTTGTCGCCGAACGCGTCGGCCATGTCGGCGCGGGCGATCGCCGCGGCGTTGGCCGCGGTCGCCTTGGCTTCATAGGTTTCAATCGACGCTGCTGCGGGGGCTGCCGGAACTCCAAGGGCGAGCGCACCCGACACTGCAAGCGCAAGCGCTAGCTGTCTCATATACAGGCTCTTTTCCTATTGACTTTTGCTGCTTCAATGCACGCGACCCGAGTCGGGTTCCGAATTGCGGCCGCTTTGGGACCTTTCAGCTCCGTTGAGCGCAGTATGAGTTTGGGAGCTGGCGAGCACCTGGGCACAAGCCGACGTTATATTCCTGTTTATCTGTGGTATTGCCGCGCGACACCTGACGTGGTCTACAAACATTCGGGAGGCCGCACTCACCTGTTTGATCGGGTGATGGGCACCATCACAAAAGCGGCGCCTTCGCAGGGCCGCAGAGCAATAGGGGTGAATTAATGAGACGCACGATTGTAACGGCGCTCGCCGCCGCTTCGCTGTTCGCATTGTCCGCGTGCAATCAGCAGGCGCAGGACACACCAGCCGAAGACACGCAGGCGGCTGCGGCCGAGGGGATCGAGGGTACCTGGAAAAGCGACCTCGCGTCGGCCCAGTTCGAGGACGAGCCCAACGTCTATCTCCTCAAGGACGGGCAGTACAACTGCAGCACGTGCAACCCGCCGCTGACCGCCGCCGCCGACGGCAAGTTTCACCCGGTCGCCGACCGCCCATATTATGACAGCATGGCGGTCACGGTCGTTGACGACCGCACGGTCAAGTTCGAGCGCAAGAAGGGCGATCGCGACGTCGGCAGCTCGACCTGGCAGCTTTCGGCGGACGGCAATACGCTGAATGTCGACTTCGTCGACAAGACGGCAGCAACGCCCGTCACCGGCAAGGGGTCGAGCACCCGCGTCGGGCCGGCTCCGGCCGGGGCGCACGCCACTTCCGGCACCTGGAAAGCCAACCCGCTGGCCAGCATGTCGGACGAAGGGCTGACCTTCAGCTACGATCTCGAGGGTGACACGATTACGAACAGGTCCGGGGACGGTACCAGCTACGAAGCGAAAATCGGCGGGCCCGACGTGCCGATCCAGGGCGATGCTTCCGGACTGGTCGTCGCCGTCACCCGGCCATCCGACAACACCTTCGTCGAGACCTACAAGCGGGGCGGCAAGGTCGTCGGTGTCGCGACTCTGACGATCGGCGCCGACGGCAAGCTGAGCGGCGTCTACGAGAACAAGGTGCAGAGCTCGACCACGCGCTACACGGCGACGAAGTCGTAGCGCTTTCGCGGGGCGGCCCAACCCCAGCGGGTCGCCCCCCCCGGGGTTGTCGGGTGGAGCCTTCTGAGGCGGGGCCAACGAACACATGGGAGGGGGCTTCCGACATAG
>JBPCQE010000093.1:0-2864 GCA_050998435.1 Sphingomicrobium sp.
ATCACCTTGGAGTGCCCTACGAAACGGTCGACGTTCTCCAGGACCCCGAGATCCGCCAGGGCATCAAGGATTACAGCGACTGGCCGACCGTGCCCCAGCTTTACGTCAAGGGCGAGTTCGTCGGCGGGTCGGACATCATGATGGAGATGTTCGAGAGCGGCGAGCTCAAGCAAATGGTCGGGCCGGCCGCGGAATAGCTGGGCCCATAATGAAGGAGGGACGGTGGCGCGGGACCAGAAAGACCGCTTCACCGTCCCTCTCATTGGCGTGGAACCAAGTGGACGGGGTAAATATTGCAACCGCCGTGCCAATCGGAGAAAACGACTGTTTTTCGGTGTTTTTTGAGTCAGTGACGAGAGGCGCGAGTGGCAAACTGTAAAATCAGCCGACACTTGCACGCGCCTTCGTCCCTCGATGGCACTTTGTCTCCCGTCTGGGGTTGGGTAGGCGGATGAGCCGCGATGACCCGAACTTTCTCGGCCCGCTGAGCGCGCCGAGGCTGTTTTGCGACCTGACCCAGAGCTGGTCGGAGGTCGGCGGCGGAGTGCGCACTTATTTGCTGCACAAGCGGCGGCACATCCTCGATTCCACTCCGCACCGCCACCTGATGGTGATTCCGGGCCCGCGCGACGAGGTGATCGACGAGGGCCGCGCGGTCACCGTCATGATCGCCTCGCCGCATGTGCCCGCGAGCCCCCACTACCGGCTGCTGCTTCGCAACGGCGCGGTGCGCGAGGCGCTCGAGCGGCATCGTCCCGACCTTATCGAGTGCCAGGATGCGTACAATGTGCCCTGGGCTGCGATTGCCTATCGCAAGCGTCACCCGGAAACGGCGCTGGTGGCGGCCTACATGACCGACTTTCCAACCGTCTATGTCGAGCGGCCGTTTCGAAAGGTGATCGGCAATACTCTGGCCGGGGCGGCGTCGAGGCTTTGCTATCGCTATTGCGGGCATCTCTATCGCCGCTTCGATGCGGTGTTCGCGCTGAGCGAAAATGGCGGCGCGACCAAGCTGCGCGCGTACGGGGTTCCCGACGTCGACATCGTCGGCCTCGGCGTCGAGCTCGGCGATTTCGGCCCGTCGCGCCGCGATCCGCAATTGCGCCGCAAGCTCGGGCTCGAGGATCACCAGCCGCTGCTGATCTATGTCGGCCGGCTCGACGGCGAGAAGAAGCCCGATGTGGTGGCGGAAGCTTTCCGGCGACTGCCGGCGGAGCTGGGCGCGAAGCTGGTGCTGATCGGCGAGGGACCGCAGCGCGAACAGATTGCGGCGTTGGGCGATCCGCGGATCATCACGCCCGGTTACCTCAAGGACCGGACCGAGCTCGCCAAATGGCTGGCAAGCGCCGACATCTATGTCTCGGCAATGGCCGACGAGACCTTCGGGGTGTCGATCGTCGAAGCGCAAGCCTCGGGCCTGCCGGTGGTCGGAGTCGCGGCGGGCGCAATGATCGACCGGGTGCCCGAGCGGATCGGGCGGCTGGGACCGGTCAACGACAGCGAGGCGATGGCCAGGAACATCCTCGCGGTGTGGAACGCCGACCGCGAATCGATCCGCGAGGAAGCGTGCGAGGAAGCCCGGCTGTTCAGCTGGGACCGGAGCATGGACGCGCTGTTCGGTCGCGTTTACCCGGATGCGTTCGCCCGCAACGCTCGGCTCGGGGCGGCTCCGGCCGCGGCCCTCGCGGGATCGCTGGTCAAGGCCTGACCGGCGGTTAAAGGCGGGTTCACCTGCCGTCCCCGACTAGCGTAAGCCGTTCCGGGGAGGGGCGAATCATGACCGCACGACGTTGGCTGCTGGGACTTGCGCCGGCATTCGCTGCCACCGGCGCCCTCGCCGCGCAGCCGGCTCCGGCGGGCGCTCCAGCGGCGCCGTCCGAGGCCGCGAAAAAGATCGCCGAGTGCGCGGGCGAGAAGTTCGAGTTCGCGGCCGGGGACCCGCGACCGACCAAAATCACGCTGTGCAGCGACAAGGGCGCCACTACGGCCGACCTGGTGCGAATGTTCGAAAGCGCGGCCGCCCGGATCGAGCAGCTCGACAAGCTGCCGCAGGACCGGCGGGCGGCGCTGGTCGCCCAGATTAAGGGGAAGATCATCGAAGTCCGGGCGAGAATTACATTCGCCGGCCCGTTGCCCGCATTCAGGCCACCGCCTGTCATACGGCCGGAGATCGGCCCACGGCCCGAGTACGCGCAATTGCCGCCGCTTCCGTTGCCGGTGCGAACCCCCGTCGTGGCGGCGACATCGCGCGTGCCCGCGGTTGCCCTTGCCAATCTGCGACTGACTCTGGAATGCTCGACACCGGGCGAGATCGGCGAAGGCGGCCCGTGCCTGAATTTTGCCAGGGACACGTTGCTCACCATTCGCGCGGGCGAGACCTTGCCGGCGGGGACCAGCCTGCGCTTCCTTCGAAGGGGGGATATCCGGGCCGAGGTCGCCTTGGCGCGGATGCGCAAGGGCCAGGCGCGGCGGATCATGCTGCCCGCGGAGCTGTGCGCCGGAGTGACCGGGAGCAACATCCAAATCCAGGTGGTCCGAAGCGGCGGCAGCCCGTCAAGCCTGGGCCAGGTCGTCGATACGCGCGGACCGTATCAGCTGCGCTGCTAGGCCGCGCTTTTTGCCAACCAGGAGCCGCGCGTGGCACAGGCGTCGTCGTGGACGCATCTTACGCCAAGCTTGAGCTGCTCGAGCCCGGGATCGCGCGCGTGCTCGCGGCGAACCCGTCGGCGTTCACCTACACCGGCACCCAGACCTACCTGGTCGGGACAGGCGAGGTCGCGGTGATCGACCCGGGGCCCGACTTGCCCGCGCATGTCGATGCGCTGATCGAGGCGATCGGCGGCCGACCGGTCGCGGCGATACTA
>JBPCQE010000098.1:0-6579 GCA_050998435.1 Sphingomicrobium sp.
CCGGGCGACTCTGGGCGTCTATGAGCTCGGATCGACCTACAAGCCGTTCACCGTCGCGATGGCGATGGATTCGGGAGTCGTCCGCTCGATGGGTCAGATCTATCATTGCCCGAACGAGCTCCACGTCGCTGGCCGGACAATCAACGACACCCACCCGTTCGGCCGCTCGTGCACGGTCGCCGAGATCATGAAGGAAAGCTCCAATATCGGCACGGCTCAGATCGCCGCGCAAATCGGCGCGACTCGGCAGCGCGCGTTCCTCGACAAGATGGGGTTCCTGAGCCCGATCGCGATCGAACTGAAAGAGCGCGGCCGGACTCTCAACCCCGGCAAGAACTGGAACCAGATCGAGACGATGACCGTCGGCTATGGGCACGGCATCGCGGTCACTCCGCTGCACCTCGCGACCGGCTACGCGACCTTGTTCAACGGCGGCATCTACCGCCCGCCGACGCTGATCAAGGTCGACCGCGCCCACCCGGTTGCCAAGGGGCGCAGGGTGTTCAGCGAGGAGACCAGCTACAAGATGCGGGCGCTGCTCAGGCTGGTGGTGACCCACGGCACCGGCCGCAAGGCGGACGCTCCCGGCTACCGAGTCGGCGGCAAGACCGGGAGCGCCGAGAAATACCATAACCGGTCGCTGATGGTGACCAGCTTCGCCGGCGTTTTCCCGATGGACGAACCCCGCTATGTGATCGTCGCGATGCTCGACGAACCCAAGGCGACCGCCGAGACTTACGGCTTCCGGACCGCCGGCTGGAACGTCGCGCCGGTGATCAGCCGAACCGTCAGCCGGATCGCGCCGATGCTCGGAGTTCGTCCCGATAAAAAGCGCGAGGCTAACCTCGCCGAGGTGCTGCCTTTCGTTCCCGAAACGGAGCACTGAGACCGTGCGCCTTCGGGAGCTTTCCGGCGTCGATAGCGATTCCGAGGTCACGGGCTTTGCGATCGATCACCGCAAGGTCGCGGCGGGAAGCGTGTTCGGAGCGTTCAAGGGCCAGCTGTTCGACGGCGAGGACTTCATCGGCCAGGCCGTGACCCGCGGTGCGGTGGCGGTCGTCGCCCGGCCCGAGGCGACAGTCGAGCAAGTGCCGCATCTCGCCGACCTGGCGCCGCGCAAGCTGTTCGCTAGCCTGGCGGCGAAGTTCTTCGCGCCTTACCCGGAGGTTGCGGTCGCGGTCACCGGCACCAACGGCAAGACCTCGACGGTCGAGATGACTCGCCAGATGTGGCGGATCAGCGGCCAGCGCTCGGCGTCGATCGGGACGCTCGGAGTGACCACGTCGGACGACCAGGTGCAGACCGGACTGACGACGCCCGACATCGTCACCTTTTTGTCGAACCTGGCCGGGCTCGAGCGCATGGGCATTAGCCATGTCGCCTATGAGGCGTCGAGCCACGGCCTCGACCAGCACCGCTGCGAAGGGGTGGAGCTGGCGGCCGCGGCGTTCACCAATTTCAGCCGCGACCATCTCGACTACCATCCGTCGATGGACACTTATTTCGAGGCCAAGATGCGGCTGTTCGACGAGCTGCTGGGGCCCGAAGGAACGGCGGTCGTGTGGACCGACGACCCGAAATCGGAAGCGGTGATCGAGCGGGTTCGCCGGCGCGGCAGCAAGCTGATGACCGTCGGCCGCCAGGGCGAGGCGATCCGGCTGCTCGACCAGGTGACGACGCCGCTCGGTCAGACGGTGTCGATCAGCCACGGCGGTCAGACCCACAAGCTCGCGCTGCCTTTGATCGGCGCTTACCAGGCAGCCAACGTGCTGGTCGCGGCCGGGCTGGTGATGGCCACCGGCACGAGCTTCGAGGCGGCGTTCTCGGCGATGCAGCGGGTGTCGCCGGTGCGCGGCCGGCTCGAGCGGGCGGTGATCAGCCCCAGGGGCGCCCCGGTCTACATCGATTATGCCCACACCGGCGATGCGCTCGAGGCGGCGATCGCGGCCTTGCGGCCGCACGTGGAGGGGCGGCTGATCACGGTGTTCGGAGCCGGCGGCGACCGCGACCAGGGCAAAAGGCCTCAGATGGGCGCGGTGGCAGCGCGCCTGTCCGACTTGGTGATCGTCACCGACGACAACCCGCGCACCGAGGACCCGGCTCAAATACGCCGCGACGTGCTGGCCGGAGCGCCGGGAGCGACCGAGATCGCCGGGCGCAGGGAAGCGATTGCCGAGGCGATCCGGATCGCGCGGGAGGGAGATATCGTGCTGGTCGCCGGCAAGGGCCATGAGCAGGGCCAGATCATCGGCGACCGGGTGCTCCCGTTCGACGACGTGGTCGTCGCCCGCGAGTGTGCCGCATGACTGCGTTGTGGACATCGGACGAGATCGCCGAGGCGACCGGCGGCGGCGTCCTCGGCGACTTCGAGGTGACGGGGGTCACGTTCGACAGCCGCGAGGTTCGGCCGGGCGACCTGTTCGTGGCGATGCCGGGGACGGTCCACGACGGGCATGAGTTCGTCGCCGGGGCGATCGACGCGGGGGCCGAGGGGGCGATCGTGTCGCGGGCGATCGACGCGCCGCACGTGCTCGTCGAGGACACCGCCCGGGCGCTCGAAGCTCTCGCCAGGGCGGCGCGCCAGCGCTCGCATGCAAAGATCATCGCCGTCACCGGTTCGGTCGGCAAGACCAGCACCAAGGAAGCGATTTACGCCGGGCTCGACCGCGGGCGGCACGGAGCGGCCCATCGCTCGGTCAAGAGCTACAACAACCACACCGGTGTTCCGCTGAGCCTCGCCCGGATGCCGCGGGACTCCGAATACGCGGTGCTCGAGCTGGGCATGAACAACTCCGGCGAGATCGCCGCTCTGACCCGGATGGTCCGGCCGCACGTCGCACTGATCACCGCGATCGCCCCGGCGCACATCGAGAACCTGGAGTCGGAAGAAGCGATCGCCGACGCCAAGGCGGAGATCTTCGCGGGGCTGGAGGCGTTTCCCGGCGATGAGGTTGGCGGGATCGCGATCCTGCCCAACGACACTCCGCACCGCGACCGGCTGGTCAAGGCGGTGTGCCGCCGCACCGACCGGATCATCACTTTCGGGCGCGGCGATGCCGACGTCCACGCGGTTCACGCGGTCAGCTCGCAAGGCGGTGGCAGCCTGATCACCGCTTCGCTGCTCGAGTGCGATTTGACGTTCACCATCTCCCAGCGCGGCGACCATTGGGTGTCGAACGCGCTGGCGGCGCTGGCCGCGGTCGAGGCGGTTGGCGGCGATGTCGCCGTAGCCGGCCTCGCGCTCGCCGACATGACCGCCATGAAGGGCCGCGGCGAGCGCCATCGGGTCGCCATCGGCGCTGGTCCAACAAGGGGTGAGCTGCTGCTGATCGACGAGAGCTACAACGCCAACCCGGCATCGATGGCGGCGACCCTCAAGAGCCTCGGCTCAGAGACCGGCGTCGAGCGGCGGATCGCGGTGCTCGGGCCGATGCGCGAGCTCGGCAGCCACAGCGACGCGCTCCACGCCGGTCTCGCCCCGGCGGTGATCGAGGCGCGGGTCGACCGGCTGGTGCTGATCGGCGAGGAGCTGCGGCCGCTGGCCGACGCGCTCGAAGGCCTAATGCCGGTCGATCGCGCGGCCGGAGTCGACGAGGCGGTGGATATTCTGCTTAAGGTCGCCCGGCCCGGCGACGCGGTGCTGGTCAAGGCGTCGAACTCGGTCGGGCTTGCGAGGCTGGTCGAACGGGTGGCAAGGCTCGAACCATGCTCTACGTGATCGCCGAAGAGCTCGGGTTCCCCGGCATCCTCAACCTCATCCGCTATATCAGCTTCCGCGCCGGGGCGGCGAGCGCGACGGCGCTGGCGATCGGCCTGCTGCTCGGCCCGTGGTTCATCTCTTACTTGCGCACCCGCCAGGGCAAGGGCCAGCCGATCCGCTCCGACGGGCCGCAGAGCCACCTCGCCAAGAGCGGCACTCCGACCATGGGCGGCCTCTTAATCCTGATCTCGGTGTCGGTCTCGGTCTTGCTGTGGATGGACCTGAAAAACCCTTACGTGTGGGCGTGCCTGTTGGTTACCGCGGGCTTCGGCCTGATCGGCTTTCTCGACGATTACGACAAGCTCAAGAAAGCGCACCATGCCGGGCTGTCGGGACGGATGCGGCTGGCGCTCGAATTCCTGATCGCCGGCTTCGCCACCTGGCTGATCGTCCGCGCCGGCACCTCCAACCTCTACGTACCGTTCGTCCAGGGTCCGGTGATGGACCTTGGCTGGTTCTACATCGCCTTCGGGGCATTCGTCATCGTCGCGTTCGGCAATGCGGTGAACCTCACCGACGGGCTCGACGGGCTGGCGACCATGCCGGTGATCATCGCGTCAATCGCTTTCATGCTGTTCGCTTACCTGGTCGGCAACGTCCGTTTCGCCGAATATCTCGGCATCCCGCATATTCTGGGCGTCGGCGACTTGACCGTGCTGTGCCTGGCGATCGTCGGCGCGGGGCTGGCGTTCCTGTGGTTCAACGCGCCCCCGGCCGCGGTCTTCATGGGCGACACCGGCAGCCTGGCGCTGGGCGGCGCGCTGGGCGCGATTGCGGTCGCCACCCACCACGAGTTCGCGCTGGTGATCGTCGGCGGGCTGTTCGTTCTGGAGGCGGCGTCAGTCGTGGTCCAGGTGATCGTCTACAAGCGCACCGGCAAACGCATCTTCCGGATGGCCCCGATCCACCACCATTTCGAGCATATCGGCTGGTCGGAGCCGACCATCGTCATCCGCTTCTGGATCGTCAGCTTCGTGCTCGCGCTGGCGGGCCTGTCGACGCTGAAATTGCGGTGATCACCGCGCGCGCCTTCGCCGGCAAGCATTACGCGGTGTACGGGCTCGCGCGCTCCGGGCTGGCAACGGTCGAAGCGTTGCTGGCGAGCGGTGCGCGGGTGACCGCGTGGGACGACAAGCTGTTCTCCGGCGAAGGCCGGAGTCCAGGGCAGCGGGAACCGCTGCTCGGCAGCGGCCTGGAACCCGGCCTTCGCCGGGGAACGGAAGTGGCCGACCTGAACTCCGCAGACCTCTCCCAGTTCGACTCCCTCGTCGTCACGCCAGGTTTGCCCCTCAGCCGCCACCCGATCACCCGGCGCGCCCGCGATGCCGGCGTCGAGATCATCGGCGACATCGAATTGTTCGCCCGCGCGCGGTTCGAGCTGCCGCCGCACAAGGTGGTCGGGATCACCGGCACCAACGGCAAGTCGACGACCACCGCGCTGGTCCACCACATATTGCATACCGCCGGTGTTCCGAGCGCAATGGGCGGCAACATCGGCCTGCCGATCCTGGCGCAGGATCCACTCCCCCAAGGCGGTGTCTATGTGCTCGAGCTGTCGAGCTACCAGCTCGACCTGACACAGAACCTCGATTGCGACCTCGCGGTGCTGCTCAACATCACTCCGGATCACCTCGACCGCTATGAGAACTTCGAGGCTTATGCGGCTTCGAAGTCCAGGTTATTTGAGATGCAACGCGGTGGCGTGGCCGTCCTCGACATGGCGACCGGCGCGCAATTTCGTCCCCTGAGTGGCGGCGCCCGCGAAGGAGTGGTTTTCACCGACTCGGTTCGCCTCGATGAAATGGGGGGACAGGAGTTGTGGCCGGCATTGCAGGGACCGCATAATGCGCGGAATGCGGCCGTCGCGATTGCGGTCGCCTTCCAGCTCGGTGTCTCAGACGCGGACATTACCCAAGGCTTGCGCACCTACCCCGGCCTGCCGCACCGGATGGAGCGGGTGGGCGAGCGCGGTGGGGTCACCTTCGTCAACGACAGCAAGGCGACCAACCCGACCGCGGCGGCGCCGGCGCTCGCGGCGTTCCCGGCGATCCGGTGGATTTGCGGGGGGCGGCCGAAAAGTGACAATCTCGACGAGTGCGAGCCGCACTTCGGCCATGTCCGCTCGGCCTACACGATCGGCGATGCGGCCGAGCTGTTCGAGCGGCTGCTTCGCCCGCACATGCCGGTGAAAAATTGTCGCGAGCTTGAGGTCGCGGTGAAAGCCGCCGCAGATGACGCTCAGGCCGGGGACACGGTGCTGCTTTCGCCGGCGTGCGCGAGCTTCGACCAGTTCCGGGATTTCGAGGAGCGCGGCGACAAATTCCGCGCGGCAGTCAACGAGTAGGCTGGGGGGGCGGTATGATCACGAGCCTGTCGGGACGGATCAAGGCCAGCGCCGCGTGGGCCGACCCGAGCCGCTACGGCCGGTCGGACCGCTCGGCGGCGGGGCGCTGGTTCTGGGAGATCGACCGGGTGCTGCTGCTGCTGGTCGCGGTGCTGATCGGAATCGGCCTGATCGCGGTCGCGGCGGCGTCGCCGGCCGCGTCGACGCGCTATTCGGGCGGCTCGGTCCAGTTCGGCGAGCTCTACCATTTCTACCGCCAGATTGCCTGGATCGCGGTCGGAGTGCCGGTGATGATCGGCATTTCGATGCTCAGCCGCGAGCGGGCGCGCCGCCTGTCGCTGTTCGGAGCGGCGTTCTTTTTCGTGCTTCTGATCTTCGTCCCCGTGCTCGGCCCCGAGATCAACGGCGCCAAGCGCTGGATCGAGATCGGAGTAGGCCAGCTGCAGCCGTCGGAGTTTTTGAAGCCCTTCTATGT
>JBPCQE010000119.1:0-4020 GCA_050998435.1 Sphingomicrobium sp.
GGCGACATCGCCAACTGGATGATCCCGGGCAAGATGATCAAGGGCATGGGCGGGGCGATGGACCTGGTCGCCGGGGTCAAGAAGATCATTGTCGTCATGGAGCATGTGGCCAAGGACGGCAGCCCCAAGTTCATCCCGCAATGCACGCTGCCGCTGACCGGCCAGAACGTCGTCGACATGATCATCACCGATTTGTGCGTCTTCCAGCGCCCGGATCACGACAGCCCGTTCAAGCTGATCGAGCTGGCGCCGGACGTTGCCGCCGACGAGGTCCGCTCCAAGACCGGCGCGCAATACGAGGAATGAGGGCGCTCGCCGCGGCCTTGCTGCTGTTGCTCGCGGCGTGCGCGAAGCCGGAGCCGGTGGTGATCGATGGCTCGTCGTCCGAGGCGTTCGAGCGAACCACGGCCGAGGCGCGGCGCCAGCTTCCCGACGCCGAGCGGCTGCTGTTCGACCGCGCGATCCGAACCATCGGCGGTCGGCGCCACGCGGAGCGCGATCCGAACGCGTTGGCGCGCGTCACCTTCGACGGTATGACCGCCCAGCAGGTCGTTGCCGACCAACGGGCGCGCGAACGATAGGAGGCATTCGATGGTCAGGATTGGCATACTTCTGCTCTCAACGGCCGCGCTCGCCGCGTGCGATCAACCGCAAGCCAACGCGCCAGCGGACAACGCCGCGGCGCCGACCGAGGCGGCTCAGCTGAGCCTGACCCGCCTCGATTGCGGCACCGCGACGATCAAGGATTTCGACGCCTTCTTTTCCGACCGGCCGGGTCTGTACGAGAAGGCACCGCGAGAGATCACCGACAGCTGCTATCTGATCCGCAACGGCGACCAAGCGATGATTTGGGACACGGGCCTTCCGGCCGACCTCAAGGGCCAATCCCGGGACATGGGTGATCTCGTCGCGCGCATGGATCGAACGCTTGGCGAGCAGCTCGCCCAGCTCGCGATCAAGCCCGAAGACGTGGACGTCGTCGGCATCAGCCACATGCATTTTGACCACACGGGGCAGGTGGGCCAGTTTCCGAACGCGACCCTGCTGATCGGCAAAGGCGACTTCGAGCAGACGGCCGACAAGGACGACCCGTTCGGCCCGTGGCGCGGGGAGGGAAAGAAGATCACGCTGGTGAGCGGCGACTATGACGTGTTCGGCGATGGCAGCGTCAAGGCGCTGCACCTGCCGGGACACACGCCTGATCACCTCGCTTTGCTGGTCAACCTGAAGAGCGGGCCCGTACTGCTGTCGGGCGACCTCTATCATTCGACGGACGCGCGCCAAAAGCGCGGCGTGCCGCCGTTCAACACCGACCGCAAGCAGACGCTGGCGTCGATGGACCGGTTCGAGAAGCTGGCCACGGAGCTGGGCGCCAAGGTAGTTATCCAGCACGAGCCCGCGGACATCGCCAAGCTGCCCGCCTTCCCGGCGGCGGCGAAATAGGGCCGATGAAAGCGCTGCTGTCCGACGAGCCGGGCGGGCCCGAGATGCTTCGGCTGACCGAGCTTCCCGACCCTCATCCCGGGCCGGGCGAGCTGCTGGTGCGAGTCCGCGCCTGTGCGATCAATTTTCCCGACGTGCTGATCATCGAGGACAAGTATCAATTGAAACCGCCGCGGCCGTTTGCTCCGGGCGGCGAGGTTGCGGGAGAAGTCGAGGCGGTCGGCGAAGATGTCGAAGGCTGGAGCGTCGGCGACCGGCTGATCGCGGTGCCGGGCTTCGGCGGGCTGGTCGAGAAGATCGTCATTCCCGCCAACATCGCGTTCCGGCTCCCGGCGACACGCAGCTTCGAGGAGGGGGCGGCGCTGCTCCTGACCTATGCGACGTCGATCCACGCGTTCGCCGATCGCGGGCGGCTGCAGGCGGGCCAGACCCTGCTCATACTCGGCGCCGCCGGCGGAGTCGGGCTGGCGGCGATCGAGCTGGGCAAGGCGATGGGCGCCAGGGTGGTCGCCGCGGTTTCCTCGGACGCGAAGGCCGAGGCGGCGCGCGAGGCCGGTGCCGACGAAACTTTGGTTTATCCCGTCGGACCGTTCGACCGCGACGGCCAAAAAGCCCTCGCCGGCCTGTTCAAGGGCGCGGTCGGGCCCGGCGGTGCGGACGTGATCTTCGACCCGGTCGGCGGCGATTATGCCGAGCCGGCGCTGCGCTCGATCGGCTGGGGCGGCCGCTATCTGGTGGTCGGGTTTCCGGCCGGAATCCCGAAGCTCCCGCTCAACCTGACGCTGCTCAAGAGCTGCGACGTGTGCGGCGTATTTTGGGGCGCGTTCGCGATGCGCGATCCGGCGGCCAACGCCGCCCATGTCGAGCATTTGTTCCGGCTGTGGGACGAGGGCAGGATCGCCCCCAGGATCAGCGCGACCTATCCGCTCGAGCGCGCCGGCGAGGCGATCACGGCAATCGCGGAGCGCCGGGCGATCGGCAAACTGGTGGTCGAGGTTTGAGCATTCAGTTGTTGCGCATCGAGCGCCGCTTCCACGGCCCACCGGACAGCGGCAACGGCGGCTATGTCGCGGGACTGGTGGCGCGGGCGCTGGGCGGCTCGGGATGCACCGTTACGCTGCGCCAGCCCCCGCCACTGGAGGTTCCGCTCACCCTTCGCTCGAGCCCCGACGGCGCCGAGCTGTTCGAGGGCGACCGGTCGATCGCATCGGCGGCGCGAGCCGAGCTGGCGCTCGAAATCCCCCCGCCGCCGTCGCTCGCCGAGGCGCGTGCGGCGCAGGACCGCTACGTCGGGCACCACCGGCATCACTTCCCGGCCTGCTTTGTCTGCGGCCCCGAGCGCGAAGACGGCGACGGCCTTCGAATCTTTCCCGGCAATGCCGCAGGTGGCCAGGTGGCGGCGAGCTGGACTCCGGCGGACGACCTCGCGTCGCGAGATGGCCCGGTTCGAACCGAGTTCCTGTGGGCTGCGCTCGATTGCCCCGGTTACTTCGCGGTCGAGGAAAGCGCCGGCCTGGCGCTGCTGGGACGAATGACAGCGGTGATCGAGCGCATTCCAAGCGCCGGCGAACCGCTGATCATCAGCGGCTGGGCGATCTCGAGCGAGGGCCGCAAGCATCATGTCGGGACGGCGCTCCACGACGACCAGGGCGCTCGACTGGCCTACGCGCGTTCCACCTGGATCTCGATTGCGTGACTCTGGACTGATCCGCTCGCCACTCCTATCTCGCGAAGCCAGAGAAGGACGGAAAGGATTCCATGACCACTTTCGACGACCGCGAGCGCGCCTTCGAGACCAAATATGCGCACGATGAGGAGCTGAGGTTCCGGGTGATCGCCCGTCGCAACCGGCTGCTCGGCCACTGGGCGGCGCGGCTGATGGGCCTGTCGGACGCCGAAGCCGACGCCTACGCGAAGGACGTGATCCGCGCCGATTTCGAGGAAGCCGGCGACGAGGACGTGATCCGCAAGCTGCTCGGCGACCTCACCGCGGCCGGAGTCGAGACCGACGATTCCAAGATCCGCGACGCGCTTGCCGACCGGGAGACCGAGGCGCGGCGCCAGATCATGGAACAGATCAACCTCTGATGCCCATGGCGGCGATTGAAATCGAGCGGCTGATCCGGGACTCGATCCCGGACGCCGAGGTGACGATTACCGACCTCGCCGGCGACGGCGACCATTATTCGGCGCGAGTCGTGAGCGCGAGCTTCGCCGGGCTTGGCCGGGTTCGCCAGCACCAGCGGGTTTATGCTGCGCTCGGCGGACGAATGGGAGAAGAGCTGCACGCGCTGCAGCTGACGACCGCGGCGCCATCGGGAGAAAGTCAGTGAGCGATTCCAGGGAGCGAATTGCCGAGATGGTCGGCAAAAACGACGTCCTCCTGTTCATGAAGGGCACCGTGTTGTTCCCGCAATGCGGCTTTTCGAGCCGAGCGGTGGCGATCCTCGATCACCTTGGAGTGCCCTACGAAACGGTCGACGTTCTCCAGGACCCCGAGATCCGCCAGGGCATCAAGGATTACAGCGACTGGCCGACCGTGCCCCAGCTTTACGTCAAGGGCGAGTTCGTCGGCGG
>JBPCQE010000135.1:0-16093 GCA_050998435.1 Sphingomicrobium sp.
AGTGACTCCGGCCCTGGCCGATGCCTTGGTCAGTGGAACTCCGCGCGTCGCCTTGGCCGCGATCGCGTCGGCGACGGCCCGCGCCCGGGCCGACGCCTGCTGGTTGGTCCAGTCTTCCGCGACCCGGGCGCGGATGCCGGCCAGCGGGACGGGAGCCGGCGCGACGATCCGCGACGGCGCGACCAGCACATAGCCCTCGGCGCCGGCGAGCGCCTCGACCACCGGCTCGTCGTCTTGCGCCAACTCGAACCCGCTCCGCAACGCGGGCGCGAGTTCGGCCGGCAGCCGGAAGGACGAATTGTCGCGCGCGGTGCCGTTGGCGGTGACCAGCGGAGTCTCAGTCACCTGGAGCTTGGCCTGTGCGGCCGCCTCGGTGAAGTTGCCGCCCTCGGAAATCGAGTCCTCGATGGTCGTCACGAGGTCGGTCAGCGCTTCCTTGCGCTTCTCGGCGGTGAGCCTGGCGGCTATTTCGGAGCGCGCCGCGGCGAGCGTCTTGCCGCCTTCGCGCCGGATCGAGTCGACCTTGACGACGTGCCAGCCGAGGTCCGACTGGACCGGGCCGACGATCGCTCCGGACTGCGCCGCGAA
This sequence comes from Sphingomicrobium sp., assembly GCA_050998435.1. Taxonomy (GTDB): domain Bacteria; phylum Pseudomonadota; class Alphaproteobacteria; order Sphingomonadales; family Sphingomonadaceae; genus Sphingomicrobium. Next base: position 589 of record JBPCQE010000135.1, read on the forward strand.
CGCCGCCGCCGCGACCCGGTCGCCGGCAAGCGCCGCGAACTGGCCGCGGGTCTGGGGCCCGACCGAAATGTCGGCCGCGCTCAAACCGGCCGGAGCGGCGGCCGCGACGAAGCTGGCGCCGCCGCGGGCCCGAGTGGCGATCGCGTTGGCGGCGGCCTGATCGGGAACCACCGCCTGGCTGATCACCCGAATGTCCTTGGCGCCGTAAGTCGCCTGGTTGGAGTTGTAGTAAGCGGCGATCTCCTGATCGCTGGCGGCGACCGCGGCGACCTGCTGCGGGCCGATCCGGGCGAATCGGAGAACGCGCTGCTCGGGGATCATGTAGCGCGCCCGGTTGGCGGCATAATATCGCTGCAGTTCGGCGTCGGTCGCCTTGAGCCCGGCGCGGAACATGGCATTGGGCACGTTCGCGACTTCGCCCTGGCGGGCTTCGAGCAGCATCGATGCATAGGGTGTCGCCATGCCCACCGGGACCCGGGCGTTGGTCGCCACCGGGGTCAGAAGCATCCGCTGCAGCAACCCGTGGCCGATCAACTGCCGGACTTCCTGGTCGGTCATGCGCTGCTGGGCGAGGAACAGCGCGTAAGCCTGCTCGCTGAACTTGCCGTCGAGTCCGCGGGTGCCGGGGATGGTGGCGATCTCGGCATCGATCAGCCGCTTCGAAACGACGAACCGGAACTTGTCGGCGAACGCCTGCAGGCTGCTCTGGTCGATCAAACTGTCGAGAATCGCGTCGAAGTCGCCGGCGATGGTCGAATAGTCCGCCTCGGGATTCTGCTGGCGGACCTGGGTCAGCCGCCGCTCCATCGCGCGGGAGATGTCGCGGTCGGTGATCTGCTGGTTGCCGGCCTTCGCCAGCGACGAGGAGCCGCCGGAGCCGAAGCTACCCGCACCGATGTTCGAAATATCCGACAGCGCGAACGAGGCGACGATTGCCAGCACGAACAGCACCAGGACGATGGAACCGACCGTCGATTTCGACAGGCGGCGGATGGAAGCAAGCATTCTTGGGTTCCGCCTCAGGAAAGAGTCCGCGCCGCTTTAGGAGGGGGCGCCGCGCGCATCAAGGCGGCGGGTTTCGCTCGTCGGGCAAGATGGCTAGGGCACAAGGGCATGAGGAAGCTGGTCGCCGGGAACTGGAAGATGCACGGGCTCGCGGCCGACCTCGAGCAGGTCCGGGCGATCGCCGAGGCCTCGCGGCGCTTTCCCTCGGTCGATGTCGCGCTGTGCGTTCCCGCAACCTTGATCGAGCGCGCCGCTCAGGCGGTGCCGGGCTTCGCGATTGGCGCCCAGGACGTCCATTCCGCCGACCAGGGCGCGCACACCGGCTGCGTCTCCGCGGTGATGCTGACCGATACGGGCGCGAGCTTGGCCATCGTCGGCCACTCCGAACGGCGCGACGCTCAGCGCGAGAGCGACGCAGAGGTAAAAGCCAAGGCGGAGGCCGCGCTTGCCGCAGGTCTCGGGGTGATCCTCTGCGTCGGCGAAAGCCTCGCGGTGCGGGAGGCCGGCGAGGCGGTCCGAACCGTCTCCGATCAGCTCGACGCCTCGCTCCCCCACGGCGATGCGACCGCCGCGGGCGTTCCCGAACGCCTGGCGGTCGCTTACGAGCCAATCTGGGCGATCGGCACGGGCAAGGTCGCGTCGTGCGAGGACATCGCAGAAATGCACCGAGCGGTCCGCGAGCGCCTCGTCGCCGCCTACGGCGATGCCGGTCAGCACGTCCGGATCCTCTACGGCGGATCGGTCAAATCCTCGAATGCGCCCGAGATTTTCTCCGTCGCCGACGTCGATGGAGCGCTGGTCGGCGGAGCGAGCCTCAAGGCCGAGGACTTCGTGCCGATCATCGCCGCCGCGGCCGCGGTTGAAGCCGCACCGCCAATCGCCTAGATGCGCGGCGAACCTTTCCCGACATTCCCGAAAGCCCGCCCATGTTCACCTTCCTGCTGATCGTCCAGACCATCATCGCCGCCTCGCTGGTCGCGGTGATCCTGATGCAGCGCTCGGAAGGCGGCGGGCTCGGAGTCGGCGGCAGCTCGTCGGGGTTCATGACCGCTCGCGGAGCGGCGGACTTCCTGACCCGCTCGACCGCTTTCCTCGGCGCTGCGTTCGTCATTTTGTCGATCGTGCTTGCCGCGGTTGCCGGAGTATCGAGCGAGCCGGCCAAGGTCGACACGTCGCTCGCCAACACGGTCGCGCCCGCGCCGGCGCCGGTCGCTCCGACCGCGCCGTTCGCCGGCCAGGCTCCGGGCGAAGCCGCACCGGCGACCGCCAACCAGGCCGCCTCGGTCGAGAACCAGCCCGCGGTGCCGCTCGCGCAATAGTTTCGCCGTAGCTTCGCGACCACTCAAAAACTTTTTTGCGCGTGCCGGCTTGCCCTTTCGGGCCGTCGCGCCTTAAGCCTCGACTCCCATGGCGCGGTTTATTTTCGTCACCGGCGGCGTGGTCTCATCGCTCGGCAAAGGTCTGCTCTCGGCGTCCCTCGGGGCGCTCCTCCAGGCGCGCGGCTACCAGGTCCGGATCCGCAAGTTCGACCCCTATCTGAACGTCGATCCGGGGACCATGTCGCCCTACCAGCACGGCGAAGTCTATGTGACCGACGACGGGGCGGAGAGCGACCTCGACCTCGGCCATTACGAGCGCTTCACCGGAGTTTCGGCCCGCCAGTCCGACAATGTCACCACCGGGCGCATCTACCGCGACATCATCGCCCGCGAGCGCCGCGGCGATTATCTCGGAGCGACGGTCCAGGTGATCCCGCACGTCACCAACGCGATCAAGGAATTCGCGATCGCCGACACCGACGACGTCGACTTCGTCATCTGCGAGATCGGCGGGACCGTCGGCGACATCGAGAGCCTGCCGTTCGTCGAGGCGATTCGGCAGCTGCGCAACGATATCGGCCGCGCCAACGGAGTGTTCGTCCACACCACCCTGGTGCCGTGGATCGCCGCCGCGGGGGAATTGAAGACCAAGCCAACCCAGCATTCGGTTCGCGAGCTGACCAGCCTCGGGATCCAGCCCGACGTCCTGCTGTGCCGAGTCGACCGGCCGCTGCCCGAAAGCGACCGCGAGAAGATCGCCTTGTTCTGCAATGTTGCCAAGGCGGCGGTGATCCCGGCGCTCGACGCCCGTTCGATCTACGACGTGCCGCTGCAATATCATGCCGAAGGGCTCGACGACGAAGTGCTCAAGGCGTTCGGGATCGACGATGCGCCCGCGCCGGAGCTCGCCCGCTGGAACGACATCATGGACCGACTCGACAATTACGAAGGCGAGGTGACGATCGGCGTGGTCGGCAAATATGTCGGCCTTCCGGACGCCTACAAGAGCCTCAGCGAGGCGCTGATCCACGGCGGGCTGGCCAACCGCGCCCGAGTCAATATCCGCTGGCTCGACGCCGAGCTGTTCGAGCATGACAATGCCGATCTCGCCGCCGAGCTCGAGCCGCTGCACGGGATCCTGGTGCCGGGCGGCTTCGGCGAGCGAGGCAGCGAGGGCAAGATCGCCTCGGTCAAGTTCGCCCGCGAGCGCAATGTGCCGTTCTTCGGCATCTGCCTTGGAATGCAGATGGCGTGCATCGAGGGCGCCCGGAACCTCGCCGGAATCGCCGAGGCGTCGACCACCGAGTTCGGCGAGACCTCCGAGCCGGTCGTCGGCCTGATCACCGAGTGGATGAGCGAGGAGGGGCTCCAGCAGCGCCGCGCCGGGGGCGAGCTTGGCGGCACGATGCGGCTCGGCGCCTATCCCGCCAAGCTCGACGGCAACAGCGTCGTCCGAAGCCTCTATGGTGAGGACCAGATCAGCGAGCGCCACCGCCACCGCTATGAGGTCAACGTCCATTATCGCGAGCCGCTCGAGAAGGGCGGCTTGGTGTTTTCCGGAATGTCGCCCGACGGCCAGCTGCCCGAGATCGTCGAGCGGCCCGACCATCCGTGGTTCATCGGCGTCCAGTTCCACCCGGAATTGAAGAGCCGTCCGTTCGCGCCGCACCCATTGTTCGCCGGATTCATCGCCGCCGCGTTGCAGCAGAGCCGGCTAGTCTAGAAAGCGAGGGCACCAATGAACGTAACCAAAGTCGTGCTGCTGGCCGCCGCCGTCGTGGCGCTGCCCGCTTGCGCCACCGTGCGGCCGCTGCCGAAGGGCGACGGAATCGCCCGGGTCAACCCGGCCAGCATCGCCTTGGCTCCGGCCGAATGGGAGGGACGCCCGGTCGAGATGGTCGGCCTGCTGGTGTGGGAGTCCGAGAACATGGGGCTCTATCAGAGTTACGGCGCCTACTGCCGGCGGGGGGAGAGGACCGCCATCCATGCCGATTGGTCGAAATGGCCGGGCGTGTCCCAAGCCGACAACCGGCGCCGGGTGATGGTTCGCGGCACTTTCCGCACCGCGCCCGGCGTCCCGCCTGCGGGCGGCGCCGTCGTCATTGCATCCGGCTCGCCGGGGCCGGGGCCGCTGGAGCCCGGCGCAATCGTTCGCTGGCTGTCCGCGCCGATGAAGCCCTGTCCGGCGGCGCTGCCCTAAGCCTGGCCCGTCTTCGGCGGGTGAACGATCCACAGGCAATTGACCGCATCCGGTTGCCGCGTCGCCACCGGGTCCCTAAATCGACCACCCGATGACCAACATCGTCTCCACCCGCGTCGCGATCCTCGGCTCCGGCCCCGCCGGCTACACCGCCGCCATCTACGCCGCGCGGGCCGGGCTGGCGCCGATCCTGATCCAGGGCATCCAGCCGGGCGGCCAGCTGACCACCACCACCGACGTCGAAAATTACCCGTGCTTCCGCGACGTCATCCAGGGTCCGTGGCTGATGGAGGAGATGCAGGCGCAGGCCGAGCATGTCGGCACCAAGGTCGTCTGGGATCACATCAGCGCGGTTGATCTGTCGCGCCGCCCGTTCCGGCTGACCGGCGACGCCGGCACGATCTACTCGGCCGACACAGTGGTGATCGCCACTGGCGCGCAGGCCAAATGGCTGGGGCTGCCGTCCGAGGAGCATATGAAGGGGCGGGGCGCGTCGGCCTGCGCGACCTGCGATGGATTCTTCTACCGCGGCAAGAAGGTGGCGGTGATCGGCGGCGGCAACACCGCGGTCGAGGAGGCAATGTACCTGACCAACCACAGCCATGACGTCACCCTGATTCACCGCCGCGATTCGCTGCGGGCGGAGAAAATCCTGCAGGACCGGCTGTTCGCCAACCCGGCGATCAAGATGATCTGGAACCACGAGGTCGCGGAGTTCGTCGGCGGCGGCGATCCCGAGGCGCTGGTCGGGCTCGACATCCGCGACACGCGATCGGGCGCGGTCAGCCGCGTGGAGGTCGAAGGCGCGTTCGTGGCGATCGGCCACACTCCGGCGACCGAGCTGTTCGCCGGCCAGCTCGACCTCGACTCGGACGGCTACATCCGGGTCCAGGACGGCTCGACCCGGACCAGCGTCGAAGGCGTGTTCGCGTGCGGCGACGTGATGGACAAGATCTACCGCCAGGCGGTGACCGCGGCCGGCACCGGCTGCATGGCGGCGCTCGATGCCGAGAAATATCTCGCCGCCCAGGAATTCGAGGCGATGGCCGCCGAATAGCTAGCCGAGCGGGACTGCCCGCTTCTGGCTTGCGGCGCCCGGAACCGGCTCGGCCGGGTCGTTGCCGAGCTTGACCACTTTATTGTCCTCGTCGACGTGGACGACGAGCGGCTTCATGCGGCGCGCCTCGGCGTCGTCGACGACGGCATAGCTCATGATGATGACCAGGTCGCCGGCATGCACGAGATGGGCCGCGGCGCCGTTGATGGTGATCGTCCGGCTGCCGCGCGGAGCGGGGATCACGTAGGTCTCGAGCCGGGCGCCGTTGGTGATGTCGGCGATCGTCACCTGCTCGCCTTCGAGCAGGTCGGCGGCGTCCAGCAGGTCCATGTCGATCGCGACCGAGCCGACATAGTCGAGGTCGGCCTGGGTCACCGTCGCCCGGTGGATTTTCGACTTCATCATCACCCGCATCACGGGGGTGGTTCCTTTCGAACCGGCTTTCAGGCCGCGCCCCTAGCAGATTTGTATCGGCTCGCCATCATTCAAGTGCTGCACTGCACAATCACGGATAGATCGCCTCGACGAAATACAGGCCCTCGGGGGGCGCATTGAGGCCGAGCGCGGCACGGTTCTTCGCTTCCAGCGCGGACTGAATGTCAGTCGGCTTCCACTGTCCGCGCCCGACCAGAGCTAGGCAGCCGACCATCGATCGCACCTGGTGATGGAGGAAGCTGCGCGCCGCCGCTTCGATGCGGATCTCGTCGCCGTCGCGGACCACCTCGAGCCGGTCGAGCGTCTTGACCGGGCTTTTCGACTGGCACTGGACCGAGCGGAAGGTCGTAAAGTCATGGCTGCCGACCAGCAGCGCCGCGCCCTCTGCCATCGCGTCGGCGTCAAGCGGCTTGGTGATGTGCCAGACCCGCCCGCGGTCGACCGCCGGCGGCGGTCGCCGGCTGAGGATCCGGTAACGATAGCGGCGGCCGGTGCAGGAAAAGCGCGCGTGCCAGTCGTCGGCGACTTCGCTTGCGGAAAGGATCGCGATTGGGTCGGGCCGGACGAGCGCATTGAGCGCGTCGCGAAGCCGGTGCGCGGTCAGCGTCTTGGCGATGTCGACATGGGCGCTCATCGCCAGCGCGTGGACGCCTGAGTCTGTTCGGCCAGCCGAATGCACCGTCGCCCGCTCCGACGTCATTCGGAAAATCGCCGACTCAATCTGCTGCTGGACCGACGGGCCGTTGTCCTGCCGCTGCCAGCCCATGAACGGGCCCCCGTCATATTCGATGGTCAGCCACCAGCGGGTCACTTTAGCGTTGTGCCGACCGGGATCGCGAAGCCGCGCAGCAGCTCCTGGGCGGTCATCGGCGCGCGCCCGGCGCGCTGGACTACGAGCGGCCGAACCGCGCCCGTGTCGCAGGCGATCGCCAGCCGCTCGTCGAGCACTTCGCCCGGCCGGCCCGAGTCTTCGTCGACCTTCGCGCCCAGCATCTTTACCCGCTCGCCGTTGACCTCGAACCAGGCGCCCGGCGTTGGCGCGAACGCCAGCACCTGCCGCACGACCTCGTCGGCGCTCCGGCTCCAGTCGATCCGCGCCTCGGCTTTGGCGACCTTGGCGGCGTAGGTCACGCCTCCGTCGGGCTGCGGCAGCGGCGGGGTCGGAGCCTCAAGCCATTCGAGCAATGCGGCCGCGCCCAATTGCGCAAGTTCTTCCGTGACTTGCCTCGCGTTCTTGCCGACGATCGGAAGCTCGCGTCGGAGCAGCATCGGCCCGGTATCGAGGCCTTCGTCCATGCGCATGATGGTGACGCCTGTCACGGTGTCGCCGGCGAGGATCGCGCGCTGGATCGGCGCCGCCCCGCGCCACCGCGGCAGCAGAGACGCGTGGATGTTGATGCAGCCGGCTTTGGGCGCCTCGAGGATCGGCGCCGGCAGGATCAGCCCATAGGCCGCGACCACCGCCAGGTCGGCGTCGAGCGAGCGGAAGCGCGCCTGCTCCGGCTCGGACTTGAGGCTGGCCGGCGTTCGAACTTCGATTCCGAGCTGCTCCGCGCGCTCATGCACCGCTGTCCTGCGCTCTGCCTTCCCGCGCCCCGCCGGGCGCGGCGGCTGGCAGTAAGCGGCGAGGATTCCATGACCGGCCTCAATCAAGGCGTCGAGGCTCGGCACGGCGAACTCCGGGCTGCCCATGAAGACGATCCGCATGGCACGCCTATGGCCGAGACTTGTGCCTCTGGCCAAGCGCCCTATGGAACTGCCGCCATGGCATCACAGGAGATCGAGGCGCTGAGCCAGGCGCTGGCGCGGCTTCCCGGCCTCGGGCCGCGCTCGGCGCGCCGAGCGGTGCTGCACCTGATGAAGCGGCGCGAAACCGCCCTGGACCCGCTGCTGGCGGCGCTGCGCGATGTTTCCAAGCGCCTCTCGACCTGCTCCAACTGCGGCAACCTCGACACTTCCGACCCGTGCGGCGTCTGCTCGGACGCTCGCCGCGACGACAAGCTGCTGTGCGTGGTCGAGGAGGTCGCCGATTTGTGGGCGCTCGACCGCTCGCGGCTGTTCCCGGGCCGTTACCATGTGCTCGGCGGGCGGCTGTCGGCGCTCGAGGGTGTTCGGCCCGAGGACCTCGGCATTGACCGGCTGGTCGCGCGAGTCGCGGCGGGCGGCATCGACGAGGTCGTTCTGGCGATGAACGCGACCCTCGAGGGCCAGACCACCGCCCATTATCTCGCCGAGCGCCTGGAGAAATTTCCCATTCGTCTCACGCAGTTGGCGCACGGGCTTCCGGTTGGAGGCGAGCTCGATTATCTCGACGAGGGAACGCTTGCCCAAGCCTTGAGGGCAAGGCGCCCGATTGCTTGAAGCAACTGGCTTGAAAGACTAAATAACCCCCATGGCCATCCTGCCCATTGTCGAGGTCCCCGACCCGCGCCTGCGCCAGATCTCCTTGGCCGTCGAGACGGTCGACGACGAAGTGCGCAAGCTGATCGCCGACATGTTCGAGACGATGTACGCGGCCCCGGGGATCGGCCTTGCCGCGATCCAGGTCGGGGTCCCCAAGCGGGTGCTGGTGATGGATCTGCAGGAGCCCGAGGAAGAGGGCGGCGAGCCGATCCGCGACCCGCGCGTGTTCATCAACCCCGAGATTGTCCAGTCCTCCGAGAAGGAAGTGCCCTATCTCGAGGGTTGCCTGTCGGTGCCGGACCAATATGCCGATGTCGAGCGGCCGGATCGGATTCGGGCTCGGTGGCTCGACGAGCGCGGCACCGCCCACGAGGAGGATCTCGAGGGGCTGATTGCGGTCTGCCTCCAGCACGAGATGGACCATCTCGAGGGCATATTGTTCATCGACCATCTGTCGCGGCTGAAGCGCGAGATGGTGCTCAAGAAGCTCACCAAGATGCGCAAGGAGCAGGGCAAGAAGGCGGCTTAGGCCGGCTCCGCCACCGATAGCGCCGCGTTGCGGCAATCCTCCGCGCACTCGCGGCACATTATCGCGCACAGCTTGCAATGCTCGTGATCGTGCTTGTCGCACTCGGCCGCGCACGCGTCGCAAACCCGTGCGCACAGCTCGAGCATCTCCTTCAAGACAGTTTCGTTGGAGCCGCTGCGGCGAAGGGCCAGTGTCGCAGTGGTGTCGCAAACGTCGGCGCAATCGAGGCACGAGCGGATGCACTGGATCATGTCCATCGGCTCGGCCAGGCACGCGTCGGCGCACGACAGGCACATCTTCGCGCTATACATTGCGTGGTGGACCGCGTCGCCGAGCGGCTGGTTGACGTGGCCCGCGGCGGCCGGGTGTAGTGCGATCATCTTGCGGATGGACATGGCTTTCTCCCTTTCAGCTGCTCCTAAACCAGCTTGAGCCGCGGCTCCAGCGCGCCTAGAGTTCGCGCTCTGTTCCGCCGGAGATCGCCATGGACGCGGCCACCATCGTCTTCATTCTCATTGCGCTGGCCCTGGGTGCGCTGATCGGCTGGCTGATCGGCAGCCGGGCCTCGGCGTCGAGCAGGGAAGTGACCGACAACCTCCGCTTGCAGCTGGATGCGGTTGCCCAGGAGCGCGACTCCAATCGCTCGGCAGCCGGCGATCTTGCGATCCTTCAAGCCGCGCAGGAAGAGCGGGAACGCTCGTTCCAGCAGCAGCTGGAAGCACTCCGCGAGGCCAAGGAGAGCCTGTCGGCGCAGTTCCACGAGATTGGCGGCAAATTGCTCGGCGAGGCGCGCAAGGCGTTTGTCGAGCAGGCCGGCGAGAAGTTCACGCAGGCGGTGACCCCGGTCGAGGCGCTGCTGAAAAGCTACCAGGAGAAGCTCCAGTCGGTCGAAAAGGAGCGCGTCGACCATTATGCGGGCTTGCGCGAGGCGGTGGAGCTGGTCCGCGCGGGGCAGGGGCAGGTCCGCGACGAGACCCGCAACCTCGTTAATGCGCTGCGCTCTTCGCCCAAGGCGCGGGGGCGGTGGGGCGAGCAGTCGCTTCGCAACGTGCTCGAGCATGCTGGCCTCAGCGAATATGCCGATTTCCGGACCGAGGTCTCGGTCGATGGCGAGGACGGCAAGCTGCGTCCCGACGTCGTCGTTCGCCTGCCTGGCGGGCGCCAGCTGATCATCGACGCAAAATGCTCGCTGAACGCCTACCTCGATGCGTGCGACGAGATCGACGAGGACAAGCGCTCGGCCTGCTTCCGGGCGCATGTCGCGTCGATCCGCACGCACGCGCAGCAATTGGGCTCGAAGGCCTATTGGGCGCAGTTCGGCGATTCGGCCGAGCTGGTCGTGATGTACGTGCCGGGCGAGCATTTCCTCAACGCCGCTCTGGAGCTCGATCCGACGCTTTGGGAATGGGCGTTCGAGCGCAAGGTGCTGCTCGCCACCCCGACCAACCTCGTCGTCGTCGCCAGGACCGCCGCCCATTATTGGGAGCAGTCCGAGAGGAACGAGTCGGCCGAAGAAATCGCGAGACTTGCCAAGGAGTTGCACTCCCGCCTCGCGACGATGGCGCAACATATGGAGCGGGTCGGCAAGAACCTTTCGACCGCCAACACCGCCTACAACCAGATGGTCGGGAGCTTCGAAAGCCAGGTCCTCACCCAGGCGCGGCGGTTCGAGTCCCTCGGGGCGGGCAGCGCCAAGCCGCTCGACACTCCGCCAATGGTCGAGGCGAGCCCGCGTCCGCTGACCAAGATTGCCGCGCCCGCCTCCGACGAACAGGCGCAGGTCGCTGAGGACCAGCCGGCTAAGTAACCGGATCGAGCGCGATCGAGCCGGCTGCGTTGCTCAGGTACATGCGGTCGTTGCTCGAAAATGCGATCCGCATCGGCTGGCCGAGCACGGCGGGCCCTCGCGCTCGAAGGTCGCGGCGGGCTCCGGGCAGCCCATCAAGGTGCTGGCGAGGTCGCTGACGGTCAGCATGTCGCCGACGAGGCGGTATTGCCCGCCCATCGAATTGCAGCCGAAGCGCGCGCCGACGGCGCCGCTGGCATCGAAGCGCATCGAATAGTCGCCGACTGACGGAGTCGAGCGCCCATCCACTGCAACGACGCGCCAGGTCGTGCTTGCAAGGTGGGTGATGGGTGCCGGCGCCAGCGGTGCAGCCGCACAGGACTGTAGGGCCGTGGCAAGCCCAAGCGCGAGGATCAACGTCCGCAAGCGCACGGCCTAGCGCCCGCCACACCCATGGTAGGCTCGGCCGTCGACATCGACCCGCACCCGATCGGGGTAGATCCGGTCGCTCACGCCGTCGCGGCACTGGGCGTGGACGATGGCCACCCGGATTCGCGGTGACTGGTAGGTCGAGCCGGCAGCGGTGATGACCGGTTGCGGAGTCGGCTCGCGGAACATCGATTGGTCGGCGCGGATGTAGGTGACGTGCTGCTCGTCGATAATCAGCGACCAGCTCGGCTGGGTGCCGTGGGCGTGATAGGGCGCGGCCGGAGCCGGGGGCGGGGTGATGCAGCCGGCGAGCAGGCCCGCGAGCAGCAGTGCGGACAGTCTTTTCATGGACGAAACAACCGCTTGGGCGGCAGGAGGGTTCCGTCAGCCGCGCCAGCTCGCCTTGACCTGGAAGGCCATTACCGCCGCCGCCATCGCCGCGTTGAGGCTGTCGGCGCGCCCCGCCATCGGGATCTTGACCAGCAGGTCGCACTCCCCCTCGTAATCCTCGGGAAGCCCTTGCTGCTCGTTGCCGACGAGGAGGAAGCACGGGGCCTCGTATTCGGCGTCGAGGTAATCGGTTGACGCCTTGAGGCTGGTCCCGACCAGCTGGCCCGGCCCCTGTCGTAGCCAGGCGATGAACTCGTCCCGTCGCGCCGTCGCGATGCCTTGCGTGAATACGGCCCCCATCGAAGCGCGCACCGCCTCGACCGAGAACGGGTCGGCGCAATCGTCGATCAGGATCAGCCCGCCGGCCCCGGCCGCGTCGCCGGTTCGGAGGATCGTGCCGATGTTGCCCGGGTCGCGAAGCGCCTGGACGGCGATCCACAGCGGCGCCGCCGACCGGTCGATGCGCTCGAGCGATGTGTCCGGCTGCCGATAAGCGGCGATCACCGTCTGCGAATTATCCTTGCCCGACATCTTGGCGAGGACGTCGGGGCTGGTCTCGATCGCTTCGCCGCCGGAGCCTTCCGTCGCGGCGATAATCTCGGCGGCGAGCGGATGCTCGGCACCCGCGGCGGAGAAAGCGATGATCTCGGGCAATCGCCCGCTGTCGCGTGCCTCGGCGAGGATCCTCAGCCCTTCGGCCAGGAACAGCCCTTCCGAGCGCCGCGCCTTCTTGTCGCGCAGCGAGCGCAGGCGTTTCACGGTCGCGTTCGAGAAGGCCGTGACCTGGCGGACCATCAGTCTTCCCCAAAGCGGCTTTCGACCAGCTCCGCCAGCTGCTCGAGCGCTTCATGCGCGCCTTCGCCCTCGACGTGGATGGTGATCTGGTCGCCCATCGCCGCGCCGAGCATCATCAGCCCCATGATCGAGGTCCCGCACACGCGATTGCCGTCCTTTTCGACTTCGATGGTCGCCGCCAGCTGGCTCGCCATGCCGACGAATTTCGCGCTTGCCCGGGCGTGAAGCCCGCGCTGGTTGGCAATCCGGACTTCGCGCCGACAAGCGGTCAAGCCGCGGCTTCCCCGAGGATCTCCGAAGCGACCGAGATATATTTGCGCCCGGCTTCGCGCGCAACGGTCACCGCGGCGTGGACTCCCATCACCTTGCGGGCGCTCTCGAGCCGGATCAGCATCGGCAAATTGACCCCGGCGATGACCTCGACGTTCTCGCTTTTCATCAGGCTGATGGCGAGGTTGGACGGGGTCCCGCCGAACAGGTCGGTGAGGATGATCGCCCCGTCGCCGCTGTCGACGTGGCCGATCGCCTCGGCGATGTCCTTGCGCCGCGCTTCCATGTCGTCGTCGGGGCCGATGCAGATCGCTTCGATCGCTTCCTGCGGCCCGACGACATGCTCCAACGCGGTGATGAACTCGGCCGCCAGGCGGCCGTGAGTCACCAGCACAAGTCCAATCATCCGCTCAACTCGCCTCCAACGGAGCCTCGCCCGGCGCTTCCTTCGACCGTGTCGCTCGGCCGCGCCGCCAGGTCGCGGTGCCGGACATTCGGGGAAAAGCCCGCTCTTCGCAATCGTTCCGCCATTTCGACTGCGGCACAAACGGAGCGATGGCGCCCGCCGGTGCAGCCGAATGCGACGGTCAGATAGGTTTTGCCGGCGGCCCAGTAGCGGGGAATCCAGTCGATGAGAAGCGCCTCGATGCGGTCCATCGTCTCGGTCCAGGACTCGTCCTGCTCGATAAAAGCGCGGACCCTGGCGTCGGTCCCGGTCAGCGGGCGAAGCTCCTCGACCCAGTGCGGATTGGCCAGGAACCGGAGGTCGAACATCAGATCGGCGGTCCGCGACACGCCTCGGGCGAAGCCGAACGAGGCGATGGTCAGCACCGGCTGGTCGCCCTCTCCCCCGTAGCGCCGCCGAAGCTCATCGCGCAATTCGGCAGGCGTCAGGTCGGTGGTGTCGAGCACGCTCTCGGCCGCGCTTCGAAGCCCGGCGGTAAAGCTTCGCTCGCGGGCGATTCCGTCTTCGGCCGGCCGATCCGGAGCCAGCGGGTGGAGTCGGCGGGTCTCGTCGTAGCGGCGAATGAGCTCCGCCCCCGAGCAGTCGAGGTAGAGGATTTCCGGGCTGACGCCTGCGATCGACTGAACGATCCCGGGGAGTGCGGCGGGGTCGAAGCCGCGGCTTCGGACGTCCATCCCGACCGCGATCGGCACGTGGCGGCCGCCCTCGAGGCCCTGCTCGGCATAATCCTTGAGCATGGAGGCGGGGAGGTTCTCGACGCAGTCCCAGCCCATGTCCTCGAGCGCGTCGAGAACCGTCGATTTGCCGGCTCCCGACATTCCGGTGACGAGCAGCAGGCGCGGCTTAGGTCGCTGAACCTGCCGCCTTTCGTTCACAGAGGGGCGTCCGTCAACGAAGCTTCCGGTTCACTTGAGCTTGAGGCCCATTCGATCGAGGGCGAGCGCGACCTTCGACGGCGCCGAAGCGGCCATCGCATCGATGCTGATCAGCGGCAGCGAGACTCCGAGGATCGGCCGCTCGCGGCTGTCGTCCGGCATTCGCTGGATGTCGCTGGTCAGCTCGACCAGCAGAGCGACCGGAACGTCGGTGAGGTTGTCCATGTCGACGATGCCGATGCCGCGGATCTCGAGCTTGCCGGCGATATTGGGCGGCGGCGAGGCGACCAGCCGATCACCCTCGAGCCGGACGATGGTCTGGTCGTCGCTGACCAGGTTAAAACCGCGGTCGAGCAGGCGCAGCGCCAGGTCGGACTTGCCCGAGCCCGACGGGCCGCTGATCAGCACCGCTCGGCCTTCGGTGGCGACGGTGCTGGCGTGAACCGTTTCGGACGACAGTCGAGCTGTGGTCATGACAGGTTCGCCGCCGGCAAGCAGATGGTGAAGCGAGCGCCGGAAGGCGCGTCGTCGCGGTCCTGCACGTCAATCTCCCCGTCATGGCCTTCGACAATTGCGCGGGAGATCGCAAGTCCGAGCCCCGAATGGCGGCCGAAATTTTCGCCCTCCGGCCTGACTGAGTGGAAGCGGTTAAAGATCGCCTCACGCGCTTCGCCCGGAACACCCGGGCCCTCGTCGTCGATGCGGATTCGGACCTTGTCGCCGACCCGGGTGGCGGCGATCTCGACCAGCCCGCCGGGCGGCGAGAAGCTGATCGCATTGTCGATCACATTGTCGATCGCCCGGGCGAGCCGGTCGGGCTTGCCGAGCACCATTGTGCTGGCCCGACGGGGTCGGGCAAAGGCGATGGTCGCGTCGCCTTTCTCGCGGCGAGTCTCCCAGCCGGACACCAATTGCTCGATCAGCGGCCCGAGATCGACCGGCTCGAACGCCGCCCGGGCAAGCTCGGCGTCGGTTCTAGCCGCCTCGCTGATGTCGCCGATCAAGCGGTCGAGCCTGACGACGTCGTCGCGCGCCACTTCGGTCAGCCGCTGCCGAAGCTTGGGGTCGTCGACCCGGTCGAGGCTGTCGAGGGCCGAGCGCAGTGAGGCGAGCGGGTTCTTCAGTTCGTGGGTGACGTCGGCCGCGAAAGCTTCGATATTGTCGATCCGCAGGCGCAGCGACTGGCTCATGTCCGAAACCGCCCGGGCGAGGAGACCGATCTCGTCGCTTCGCGAGGGAAGCCGGGGGACCTTGACCTCGCGGGCGCGGCCCAGCCGGACCCGATGCGCGGCCAGCGCCAGCCGGCGAAGCGGCCGGACGATGGTCCGGGCGAGGAACAGCGACAAGAGGATCGACAGGATGGTCGCGAAGGCCATCACGATCCCCAGGGCGGCGCGCTGGCTTCGAACCGTGCGGGTAAAGTTGCGGTCGTTCTCGGTCACCAGCAGGACTCCGCCCGAGACCGGCGCGGCGGAGGAGAATACCGGCGTCAGGTCCGGCGCGTTGCGGACCGTGCTCTCGACCCGACCGCTGCTCCCGGCCTCGA
>JBPCQE010000099.1:0-3639 GCA_050998435.1 Sphingomicrobium sp.
GTTTCCTGGCCGTCCACGACATCGTCGCGTTCGCGCGCAGTCTCGACACGCCGATCCTGTGCCAGGGGCGCGAGAGCGCGGCCAACAGCGCGGTCTGCTTCTGCTTCGGCATCACCGCGGTTGACCCTTCGACCAGCGACCTTCTGTTCGAGCGCTTCATCTCCGAAGAGCGCCGCGAGTCGCCCGACATCGACGTCGATTTCGAGCATGAGCGGCGCGAGGAAGTGATCCAGCACATCTATTCCAAATACGGCCGGACACGCGCCGGGATCGCCGCGACCGTGATCCATTCCCGCCCGCGACGCGCGATCCGCGAGGTCGGCAAAGTGATGGGATTGAGCGAAGACGTCACCGCGGCGCTCGCCTCGACCATCTGGGGGCAGATGGGCGAGGAGGTGGTCGCCGAGCGCGCCAACGACGCCGGGCTCGATTTGAGCGACCCGCACCTTAAGCGAACGGTCAAGCTCGCCGAGCAGATGATCGGCATGCCGCGGCACCTATCGCAGCACGTCGGCGGCTTCATCCTCACCGAGCGGCCGCTGACCGAGACCGTGCCGGTCGGCCATGGCGCGATGGATGACCGCACCTTCATCGAATGGGACAAGGATGACATCGACGAGCTCGGCATCCTCAAGATCGACGTGCTGGCGCTCGGAATGCTGACCTGCATCCGCAAAAGCTTCGACCTGATCGAGCAGCACCACGGCGAACGCTGGGAGCTGGCGACCGTCCCGGCGGAAGAGCCGCAAGTCTACGACATGCTGTGCCGCGGCGATTCGCTCGGCGTGTTCCAGGTCGAGAGCCGGGCGCAGATGAACATGCTGCCGCGATTGAAGCCGCGCTGCTTTTACGACCTGGTGATCGAGGTCGCGATCGTCCGCCCGGGCCCGATCCAGGGCGACATGGTCCACCCCTATTTGAAGCGCCGCGGCGGCAAGGAGCCGGTGCTTTACCCCTGCCCGGCGCCCGAGCACGGCCCGCCCGACGAATTGGAGCGGATCCTGAAGCGAACGCTCGGAGTGCCGGTGTTTCAGGAGCAGGCGATGAAGATCGCACTCGACGCGGCCAAGTTCACTCCGGCCGAGGCGAATCAGTTGCGCAAGGCGATGGCGACCTTCCGCTCGAGCGGCACGATCGAATTGCTGCAGGACGAGATGGTCGGGCGGATGATCGAGCGCGGCTACGATCCCGACTTCGCCCAGCGCTGCTTCGACCAGATCAAGGGCTTCGGCGAATATGGCTTTCCCGAAAGCCACGCGGCGAGCTTCGCGCATCTGGTCTACGTGTCGAGCTGGATCCGCTGGAAGTATCCGGCGGCGTTCGCAGCCGCGCTGCTCAATTCGCAGCCGATGGGTTTCTACGCGCCCGCGCACATCGTTCGCGACGCGCGCGAGCATGGGGTCGAGGTGCGCGGCGTGGATGTCAATCACAGCGATTGGGATTGCACCTTGGAGAATGGCGCGTTGCGGCTCGGTCTCAGGATGATCGAGGGGTTGCGCGCGGAGGCGGCGGAGCGGCTGGTCGCGACGCGCGGGGCGCGGCCTTATGCCTCGGTCGAGGATGTGCGCACGCGTGGGCAGGTGCCGGTGCACGCGATCGAGCGGCTGGCGGCGGCGGACGCATTCCGGTCGATGAAGCTCGACCGCCGCGCGGCCTTGTGGGATTCGCGCGCGCTCAAGGCCGCGCCCGATTTGCCGCTGTTCGCCGCGGCCGATGCGCGAGACGAAGGCGCCGAAACCGAGCCCGCGCAGCTGCCGGCGATGCCGCTTAGCGAGCATGTGGTGAACGACTACCAGACGGTGCGGCTGTCGCTGAAAGCGCACCCGATGCGCTTCCTTCGCGAGCATTATGCGCGGCGCGGATTCATCACCGCTCGCGACCTCGAAACCCTGCGAGACGGAAAGCGCCTGTCGATCGCCGGGCTCGTGCTGATCCGCCAGCGGCCGGGCAGCGCCAAGGGCGTCGTGTTCATCACCATCGAGGACGAGAACGGGATCGCCAATTTGGTCGTCTGGCCCGACGTGTTCGCCAAGCAGCGCAAGATCGTCATGGGCGCGCGGCTGATGACGGTGCACGGAATGGTCCAGCGGGACGAGGACGTGATCCACGTGATCGCCCGCCGGCTGGAGGACGATACGCCGATGCTCCGGCAGCTGAGCGAGGAAGCGCTGCCCTCGACGCTATCGCAGGGCGACGCGCCCGGAAGCTGGCGCCCACCGGCGGGACGGCATCCGCGCGACGTCGAGATCATTCCCAAGAGCCGCGATTTTCATTAGCCTCCGAGTAGGGGAGACAATTTCATGCCCGCATCCGACGACCGGCGGTTTGGCCATCTGCTGCGCATTCTCGGCCTCGCCTTCGGGCTGGCGGTGGTGGTCGGCGGAGTCGTCGGCCAGGGAATCCTGCGCACCCCCGGGATCGTCGCCGGAGCAGTGCCCGACCCGACGCTGATCCTGCTGCTGTGGACGCTCGGCGGCACCTTGGTCCTGATCGACGCCTGCGCGGTCGTCGAGCTCGGCGCATCCATCCCCAGGGCCGGCGGGCCCTATGCGCTGGCCGAGCGCGCCTATGGCCGGGTCGGCGGCACGGTGGTCGGTTGGGCGGACTGGATGATCAGCACGCTGGTGGTCGCCTTCGTGTCGGTCGTGTTCGGAGAATATTGCCATCGGCTCGGCATCGGAACGGCCGTTCCAGCGGCGCTCCTGTCGGTGGCGCTGATCGCCGCCTGCTGGGCGATCAACTGGACCGGGACTCGGCTCAGCGGGGCGAGCCAGACCACCCTCAGCGCGGTCAAGGGCTTCGTGCTCGCGGCGCTGATCGTCGCGCTGTTCCTGTTCGGTGAGGCACCGGCCGCGGCCGAGGCCGCCGCGAGTCCAGCGGTCGCGCCCGTAGCGGGCGTGGCGGCGCTGCTGGTCGCCATGCGGGCGGTCGTCAACACCTACGGCGGGTGGCACGCGAGCGTCTATTTCGGCGAGGAGATCGTCGCTCCGGATCGCAATATCGCGCGCTCGACGTTCGGCGGGATCCTGCTGGTCACGGCTCTCTATGTCGGGGTCAATGCGGCGCTCCTCCACGTGCTGACGCCGGCGCAAATGGCGGCGTCCGAGCTGGCCGTCGCCGATGCAGCGGGCCAGGTGTTCGGGCCGGGCGGCGAGCTGGTGATCACGGTGCTGGCATTAGTTTCGCTGGCGGCGATCGCCAATCTTTTCGCCATGGTGGGGAGCCGCATCGGCTTCGCCATGGCGCGCGACGGAGTGCTTCCGGCGGCCCTGGCCCGGACCTCGACCAGCGGGACGCCCCGAGTCGCACTGACCATCGGAGCGCTGGTCGCCGCGGGCTTCGCGCTGAGCGGCACCTACGGCGAGCTGTTGTCCATCGCCGTGCCGCTGACGGTCGCGACGATCGGAGCGCTCGATCTGGCCGCGATCGTCATGCGCCGCCGCGAGCCCGACCTGCCGCGCCCGTTCAAAATGCCCCTGTTCCCGCTGCCGGCGCTGGTCGGGCTGGCGCTTAACCTGATCCTGCTGGCGGCGATGCTGATCGACGACCCGCTGCACACGATGATCGGGGTTGGAGCGGCGGTGGTGCTCGGGATCGGCTACGCGCTGCTGGGGCGGGGGCGGCGCGCGCCGGCGCTCT
>JBPCQE010000120.1:0-7680 GCA_050998435.1 Sphingomicrobium sp.
ACCCGAGGACGATCGTGACGATGCTGATCGCGCCGATGGTGACGCCGATCTGGATGACCTTGCGCTTGAGACCCTCGTTTAGGCGTTGGCGTTCGCGCCGCGACGCATCGCGCGCCGGGCCGCCACGCACGGACTCCTGGTGCATGACCCGGTCCGCGCGCGTCAGGGTCTTGTTGACCCGCGCCGAGCTCGCGACCGCGTTGTCCCTGCCGTCCCTGGCACGCGCGACGATCGCGTTGAGGGACTCGACGCTCATTTTGTCTCGATTGGCGCGAAGGGCGACGCTTCGGCCGGGCCCTTGAGCCTGGCTTGCTCGACGCCCTCGGCGCGGGCGATATAGCCTTTCGACTTCTCGACCTCGGTCGACAGAGTTTCGACCGTCTGCTTCATGTTGCCGAGCGCTTCCAGCTTGAAGCGGTCGATCTGGTCCATCGTCTCGTAGATGTTCTGGAAGGCGCGCTGCAGCGTCTCCAGCGGGATGGTCGAGGACGCCGCCTGCTCGTGGATCGCCCCGGTCTGGGTGCGCAGCATCTCGCCGGTCGAATCGATCATCCCCGCGGTGGTCGTGTTGAGCGCAGTGACCGGCTCGAGCACCAGCTTCTGGTTGGTCATCGCCTGGGCGACGGTGACCGCGGTTCGAAGCGCCGAAACCGTGGTCGTCGATGCGCGGTCGACGCCTTTGACCAGCTCGACATTGTTCTTCTTGACCAGGTCGAGCGCGAGATATCCCTGCACCGTGACCGCCATCTGGGTCAGCAGGTCGGTGGTCCGCTGGCGGGTGTAGAACAAAGCGGTCTCGCGGATTGCCTTGGCCTTTGCGGGGTCGGTGGCGTCGAGCTCGTTGGCCTTGTCCTCGAGCTTGCGGTCGAGTGACTTGGAGATGTGGATCATCTGCTCGAGCTTGTGCATCGTCTTCCACAGTCCGGCGCGCTCGGTGTCGATCGCCGCATTGTCCATCAGCAGCTCGTCCTTGCCGTTGGCGAGGCTGCCGAGAATCTTCGAGATGTGGGTCTGCGAGCTGCGATACTTGTCGAAATAGCGGTCGATCCGGTTCCCGAAGGGGATGATGCCGAGGATCTTGCGGGGCTTGGTCGCTTCCTTGGGGTCGAGCGCCTGGACGGTGCGGCGCAGCTCGGTCAAATCGGCGCCGATCCCGGTATCCTTGTCGATCGCCTTGACCGGCCGGTCGAGGAAGCGGTTGGAGGCGCCCGCGGCCTCGGCGATTTCCTTGCGGCCCATGGCGGTCAGCGCGTCAACCTTCTTGCCGAAATCGGGGCTGTTGCTGTCGAGCGCCGCCAGCTCGTCGACGAATTGCCCGACTTTCTTGTCGAGCTCGCTGACTTCCTCGCTCTTGAGCGGGACCAGACCCGACGCCTCGGCGGTGACGATCGGCTGCAGGGCTTCCGGCGGGTCGAGCTTGAGCTTGGTCGCCGTCGCGGTCTCGGCGGCTGGTGCGGTCCCTGTTTCGGTAGCCATCATCAAATCCTCTCACTGCCCATCGGCGGGCATCGCGGCCCTCTAGCGCATCGCAGGGCGACGGGAAACGGCAGACCTACGCCGCGCAAGAGACATTGAGTGTATTATAGGTGCAATACAGGCGTTCGCAAGGGTGGGAGCCGCGAACATGGTGAAGGCTGGTTAACCATGTGCTTGAACTCTTCGCTCACCCTGTTGGCGCTAGATGCTGCCTGCATGCGCATCGACTGGCTGGGGACTACCCGATGATTGCTTTCCTGAAGAGCCTGTGGCGAGACCGGCGCGGCAATGCGCTGGTGATCGCGGCGGCCGCGCTTCCGCTGGTGCTGGGGTCGGCCGGGCTTGCCAGCGACACAATCGAGTGGGCGCTGTGGAAGCGGCAGCTGCAGCGATCCGCGGATTCCGCCGCAATGGCCGGCGTCTATTCGATCGTCCAGCAGGAAGGGGCCAATAGCGGTGTCCAGGACGCCGTCACTCGCGACCTGGAGGTCAACTCGCACGTCGGAATTACGACGACCAAGAACGTCACGAGCTCCCCAAGCGTCGGCGCCTACACCAGCGATCCCTATGCCGTGCGGGTGGCGCTTTCGGTCCAGAAATCGCTCAGTTTCTCGTCGATGTTCCTGCCGGCCGCCCCGACGATCAGCGTCAGCGCGACGGCAACGGTCGTCCCGAGCGGGAAATATTGCGTCATCAGTCTTGAGGATACGGCGGTCACCGGCATCAACGCGACCGGCAGCACCAACCTCAACCTCGGCTGCGGAATGATCACCAATTCGACGTCGATGAGCGCTGCGGTCGCCACCGGTTCCTCGACAGTGATTGCGAGCCCGATCGCGGCGGTCGGCGGCATCCCGGCGAGCAACAATTGGGGGACCGGAACGACGCTTCAGCCGTTCACCGCTGCGCAGGAGGATCCGTACAACAACCCGACCAAAACCGTGAACCCGCCGACTGGGGTCAGCTGTAATGGCGGGGGCACGAGGGTCCAGAACAACCAAACCCAGAACTTTGGCACCGACGTCAACAGCGTGACCTGTGTCACCAGCTTGCAACTCGACGGCACTTCGACCCTGCGCGGCACGATCTATGTCGACGGCGGCGGCGTGAACATTGGTACCACCGCGAATGTGACGTGCGACGAGTGCACGATCGTGCTGACGAATCACGACAGCTCACCGACGGCGACGATCGGCAATTTCAAAGTCGATGGTTCGCCGCAGATGCACTTTACCGCGCCGAAGAGCGGCCCGTACGAGGGCATTCTCATTTACCAGGACCGCCGGGCGATCGACGGCACCGGCGCGAATTACGACAACAAGCTGACGGGCAGCAGCACTTCCTATTTCGAAGGCGCGTTTTACTTCCCGAAGCAGGACCTGGAGTTCAGCGGCAACACCGGAATGAACACCAACTGCCTGCAGCTGGTCAGCCTCCGAGTGACCTTTACCGGCAGCAGCGCGATCACCAACAGCTGCCCTTCCGACTCCGGAGCGCAGAGCTTCGTCGGCAAGCGCGTGAGGCTCGTCGAATGATCGCCTTCATCCGATTCCTCGCCCGCGACGAGCGCGGCGCTTCGATCATCGAGTTGGCAATGGTCGCGCCGGTGTTTGCGGCCTTGCTGATGGGGATGGTCGACATCAGCCGCGCCTATTCGGCCAAGCTGCAGCTCGAGCAAGCCGCGCAGCGCTCGATCGAGAAGGTGCAGCAATACCGCACGACGACCAGCACTTACTCGACGCTCCAGACCGAGGCGGCGACCGCTGCCGGCGTCACCGCAACCGATGTCACCGTCGATTATTGGCTCGAATGCAACGGCGCGCGCCAAGCGAGCTACGCGACCGTCTGCCCTACCGTGCAGACTCGCGTACGCTACATCACGGTGTCGATCGACAAGAAGTTCTCGCCGATGTTCGGGACGCGCTTCTTCCCGGGCGCGAACGCCGACGGCACCTACACGATCAACGCCGAGGCCGGGCTGCGCACGCAATGAGCAGGTTCATTCTTCTTAGGCGCAACGAGCGGGGAGCGGCGGCGATCGAGTTCGCGCTCGCGGTTCCGATTCTGGTGCTGCTGATCTACGGCATCTTCAGGATCGGGCTTCTGTATCAGGCCAATGCCGGCATGCAGCACGCGCTTGGCGAAGGCGCACGTTTGGCGACGCTCTACCCGACACCGACCGATACCCAGATCACCGCGAAGATGAACGCCAAACTGTTCGGTCCCGGTTACGGTGCGTTCACGGTTGTGGCGCCGGTGACCGATGCCACCTCCAAGACACTCACCGTCACCTACACGACGCCGATGGATTTTCTTCTAGTGCCGGGGCCGACGGTTACCCTGACGCGGAGCAAGGTCGTCTATTTTCCGGCCCCTGAACCGGCTTAGCCGGGGCCGCTGAAATCCGGCTTCCGCTTCTCGAAGAACGCGGTGATCGCTTCCTTGACTTCCGCCGATTGGAGCCGCTCGGAAAAATGGCCGTTCTCGAGCTCGAACCGTTCGAGCATCTCGTCGCGGCTGCCGTGCCGAAGCAGCTTCTGGGTCAGGCGCATGGCTTCCGCCGGCTTGGCGAGCAACGCGGCGACGGTTTCCGATAGCGCCTGGTCTAGCCCGCCCTTGGGCACGACTTTGGTGACCAGCCCCCATTCGAGCGCTTCCTCGGGTCCGAACGGCTCCGCCAGAAGCAAATAGCGAGTCGCCCGGCGGCGGCCGGCGAGCCGTGGCAGCAGCAACGAGCTCGCCGCCTCCGGCACCAGTCCGAGATCGACGAAAGGCAGCGAAAAGCGCGTGCCCTCCTCGGCCAGCACGACATCGCAGTGGAGCAGCAGCGTGGTGCCGATTCCGATCGCATTGCCGTGGACGGCGGCGATCAGCGGCAGCTCGTTGGTGGCGAGCGCCCGAAGCAGTCGCCAGACAGCGATTTCCTCGCCGTCGCGCGGCATTGCGGCCATGAAATCGGCGAGGTCGTTGCCGGCAGTGAAGTCCTCGCCTTCGCCGCGCAAAGTGATCAACCGAAGCGACGGGTCGTGCTGGGCTTTGCCGACCGCATCGGCGAGCGCGGCATACATGGCAACGGTGATCGCATTGCGCCGCTCGGGCCGGGCGAAGGTGATGGCGAGCACTCCTCCGCCGCTCTCAATCCGGACATGCTCGCTCATCGCCGCGGCTCCCTTGGCAAATCCGATAGGCGAATCGGATGACGGATTGCCTGCCAGCGGCTATTGCCCGGCAAAGCCAAGCAGCCAAGGGCCAGCCGACCCATGAAATTCTTCGCCGACACCGCCGAGATCGTCGAAATCCGGGAGCTGGCCGCCGCCGGGCTGCTCGACGGAGTAACCACCAACCCGTCGCTGGTTCACAAGTCGGGGCGCGATTTCGTCGAGGTCTTGAAGGAGATCGCGAGCGTATGTTCAGGGCCGATTTCGGCCGAAGTCGTCGCGCTCGACTATGACTCGATGATCCGCGAGGCCGAAGTGCTTCGAAAGGTCGCCAAGAACATCGCCATCAAGGTGCCGCTGACTCCCGACGGCCTGAAAGCGTGCAAGACGCTGACCGGCGACGGGACGATGGTCAACGTCACCCTGTGCTTCTCGGCCGCCCAGGCGCTGCTCGCGGCCAAGGCTGGGGCGAGCTTCATCTCGCCGTTCGTCGGCCGGCACGACGACGTCGGCTTCGACGGCATGCAGCTGATCGCCGACATCCGGATGATCTACGACAATTACGACTTCGCGACCGAGATATTGGTCGCCAGCGTCCGCCACCCGATCCACGTCATCGAGGCGGCCAAGATCGGCGCCGACGTGATCACCGCTCCGCCCAAGATCATCCACCAATTGTTCAAGCACCCGCTGACCGACGCCGGAATCGCCGGCTTCCTCAAGGACTGGCAGGCGAGCGGCCAGAAGATTTGAGCGCGGCCGTCCGGGGTACGGACGTAAGCGAAAATCTCGGCTGATTTGCGCGACTCGGCGCAGTTGAATTAGTAGGGACCTCGGGGAGGTCCGGCTCATGAACCCGCTACTCATCGCTTCCGCAATCGCACTCGCCACGTCACCCGCCGAAGGCGGTCACGATCACGGCCCGCAGCTTGGCCAGCTTTCCTTCGAGTCGACGTGCAATGCCGCCGCCCAGGCGCAGCTGGCGACCGGTCTCGGGTGGCTGCACTCGTTCGAATACGCACCCGCCGAACAGGCGTTCGCCGCCGCCGCCGAGGCCGACCCGGCCTGTGCGATCGCGCATTGGGGCGTCGCAACGAGCAATTACCATCCGCTGTGGGCGGCTCCGACGCCCGCCGAGCTGGAGAAGGGCAGCGCAGCGCTCGCCAAGGCCCCGACGGCCGGAGCGCGCAGCAAGCGCGAGCAGGATTACATCGCCGCGATCGACACCTTTTACCGCGATTCGGCGACGGTCGACCACAAGACCAGGGCGCTCGCCTATCTGGCCGCCCTCGATCAATTGTCGAAGCGCTATCCCGCCGATCGCGAAGCGGCGCTGTTCCATGCCCTGCAGCTGGTTGCGGCCGGGATGATGGACCAGGATCCGGCCTACGCCCGTGAAAAGGAGGCCGCGGCGATCCTCAACCGGCTGCTTCCGGACGCGCCGAACCACCCCGGGGTCGCGCATTATCTGATCCACGGCTTCGACTATCCGGCGCTCGCGACCCTCGGGCTCGAAGCGGCGCGGCGCTACGCGAGCATCGCCCCCGCCTCCGCGCACGCGCAGCACATGCCCTCGCACATCTTCGTCCGGCTCGGCCTGTGGGACGAGGCGATCAAATCAAATCTGGCCGCCGACACGGCCGGCCGCGCCTACGCCAAGTCGAAGGGCATGGCGGGCGGCTGGGACCAGAGCCTGCACGCGATGGATTATCTGGCCTACGGCTACCTGCAGACAGGCCAAGACCGCGAGGCGGAGCGAGTCCTCGCCGAGCTCAACGCGTTCAAGACCGTCGAGCCGCCCGCGTTCACGGTCGGCTATGCGGCCACCGCCATCCCGGCGCGCCTGGTGCTCGAGAGGCGCCGGTGGAAGGAAGCGGCGTCCCTCCAATTGCACGAGAACGTCCGCGGCTACGCGCCGCTCGACAAGTTCGCCTGGGGCAAGGGCCATATTCACTTCGCTCGAGCGATCGGGGCGGCGCGCAGCGGCAATCCGGCGCTCGCGCGCCTGGAAGTCGCCGAGCTCGGCAATCTCGAGCAGTCGCTCGTCGTCCCGCCGGGGACCTATGACTGGCGCAGGCAGGTGTCGATTGAGCGCCAGATCGCGCAAGCCTGGCTCGATTTCGCCGAAGGCCGGAAGGAAGAGGCGCTCAAGCAAATGCGCGGCGCCGCCGACCTCGACGATTCGACCGAAAAGCATCCGGTGACTCCGGGGGCCGTGCTGCCGGCGCGCGAGCAGCTCGGCGAGCTGCTGCTCGAGCTCGGCCGGCCGGCCGAAGCGATGCGCGAATTTGAAGCTTCGCTGACGCGAGCGCCGCGGCGGTTGGCAGCCTTGTATGGCGCCGCGCGTGCGGCAAAGCTGGCCGGCAACATGAGCGAGGCCAGCCGCTATTATGCCGCATTGCTCGACGTCGCCGGCAAGGGTGACGGCACCCGCGCCGAGTTGCGCGAGGCGAGGGCGCATGTCGCGCAACATGCGGCGAGGTAGGCGCGCAATCGCCGACGGCGGGGGTTGTAGGAAATTAACCGTCCTCGGGTTACAATTGAGCCCATGGGACGGGTGATCCAGTTCGAGGAACGGGCGGTCGCGCATCTGCGCGAACGGCTCGGAGTCATCGAGGAAGCCAACCAGGACCTGATCGCCTTCGCTCGCGGCCATTCGGGCGCGGTGTCGGCGATCCACGCGGCGGTACTCGCGGCGCTCGAAGCCGACAGCATCGAGGCGCTGCTCCACGTCGTCACCCAGGAATGGCCGCTGATCCTCGGCATCGACGCGGTGGCGCTGTCGCTGATCGTCGGCGATCAGGGTTTTCGCTCCGATGGCAACGGCGTGCAGTCGGTCGACCCGCACATCCTCGCCCGGGCGATCGAGCAGGTCGACGGGGTGGAAATGCGCACCGTCGAGCGCGGCCACCCGTTGTTCGGGCCGGCGTGCGACCTGATCCGCGCCCAGGCCTTGATCCGCATCGACAGCGAGCCGCCGTTTCCACGCGGCCTGATCGCGCTCGGCCAGCGCACGACACAGAGCCTCGATGCGCGCCACGGCTCG
>JBPCQE010000199.1:0-5992 GCA_050998435.1 Sphingomicrobium sp.
CGTCGATCTTCACCACCGACCTGCGCGAGGCCGAGCGGTTCATCGCGGCGGCGGGATCGGATTGCGGGATCGCCAACGTCAACATCGGTCCGTCGGGCGCCGAGATCGGCGGCGCGTTCGGCGGCGAGAAAGAGACCGGCGGCGGGCGCGAGAGCGGCTCCGACAGCTGGCGCGCCTACATGCGGCGCCAGACCAACACCATCAATTACGGGACGGAACTGCCGCTAGCGCAGGGAATCCGATTCGACGTAGCTCCATAAAGCCAGGCCTTCGTCCTCGATCAGCCCCGGCCAGCGGCCGCGGAACTCCTGCTTCCAGGGCATCAGCGAGTCCGGTTCTAGCGGCTGCGAGATCAAATAGCCCTGGGCGACGTCGCAGCCGAGCTCGCCCAGCGATTGCAGCTGCTCGCGGGTCTCGATGCCTTCCGCGGTCACGGTCAGCCCGAGACCATGAGCAAGCTCGACGATCGCTTTGACGATCAGCCGCGATTCTTGGGAGTTCACCGCGTCGCTGACAAAAAAACGGTCGATCTTGACCTCGGTGAACGGCAATTGGCGAAGCTGCATCAGCGACGAATAGCCGGTTCCGAAATCGTCAATGGCGAGGCCGATGCCCTTGATCCGGAACCGGGTCAGAGTGTCCATCAGCTTGATCAGCGGCTGGGTCGCGCTCTCGGTCAACTCGAGTACCAGGCGGTCGGTCGGAACGTCGAGCGCCCGGCACATCCGTTCGACCAGATCGGGAAAATCGAGCTGCTCGAGGCTCA
Organism: Sphingomicrobium sp.; assembly: GCA_050998435.1. GTDB lineage: Bacteria > Pseudomonadota > Alphaproteobacteria > Sphingomonadales > Sphingomonadaceae > Sphingomicrobium. The sequence continues at coordinate 767 of JBPCQE010000199.1, forward strand.
GCGCCGAAATGTTGAAGGCGAGGCAGGTATCGACCCCCTGCTCGCGCCATTTGAGCCACTGCCGAAGGGTGGTCCGAAGGCCCCACTGGGTCAGCTCCTCGATCAGGCCGTGCTTTTCGGCCAGCGGCACGAAGCGCGAGGGTGCGACCGAGCCGAACTCCGGATCGTTCCAGCGAACCAGCGCTTCGACCCGGGTTAACGATCCGTCGCGCAACAGCACCTTGGGCTGGTAGACCATGTGCAGCCGATGGTTGATCAGCGCGCGCTCGAAGCCTTCGACAAGCGCGAGCTCGGGCCGTGCGGTCATTGCACCAGCGTCGACTTCAGCTCGATGAGAAGGGCCTCGAGCTCCTCGAGCCGAACCGGTTTCTCGAGCGGTCCGACCATCGTCAGCCCATGCGCCTCGCCGAGGCGAAAAGAGCTTTCCAGAACGCGCCGGTCGAAACCGCTGATGATCAGCACCGGCGACTGGAAGCGCTGCTCGGCGAGGAAACGAAGCAACTCGATGCCGTCCATCCCCGGCATTCCGAGGTCGAGCACCACGATGTCGGGCCGAATTGCGAGAAATTGCTGGCGGAACTCCTCGTCGTCCGAAGTGAGGACCGCATCATAGCCGCTTTCACGAGCAGCGCTGGCAACGAAGCCGGCGAGCACCGGTTCGTCGTCAACCAGCAGCAGCCGGGGCTGCTTCATGCTCGCACCTCCTCACCCCTTTAACCCAATACCTGCGCCTTTTGGCCCAGTCAGGTCAAACAATTGAAACGGCTTTTTAACTATGCGCCTCGTAAAGTCCCGGATTGGTGCGATTTCCCCGTGCCCTGGAGACCATTCGAATGTTCGGATCGCTCATTCGAAAAAAGCCTGAAACGGTCTGGAGCCAAGACGAGGCCACGTTCGAATCGACCACCTTTACGTTGTCGACGTCGGTTCCGCGCCCGTGCGAGCGCCGCACCGAGGCGCGCCTTTTGCCGACGCTTCGGGTGGCAAAGCTGATCGGCGCCAACAGCGAGCAGCTGATCCGGGTCCGCAATATCTCGGCCGGCGGCCTGTTGGCTGAAACCGTGCAGGCGCCGCCGTCGGTTGGCGAGCACGTCACCATCGAGCTTTCGTCGCAGACCATTCCGTCGAGCGTCGTCTGGATCCGCGAGGGAACGGTCGGCCTCAAGTTCGACCAGAACGTCGACTTGGGCGAGCTCCTTGCCGGGCGCAAGCCGCGCCATGGCTTCCGGCCGCGGCCGCCGCGGCTCGACGTAAGCTGCAAGGCTTCGATCCGGGTCGGCAAGGTTTATTACACGGTCGACGTGCACGATATTTCCCTGGGCGGAATGAAGGTCGAGCCGATCGAGGAATATTGCCTCGGCAAGGATGTCGTCGTTGTCGTCGAGAGCCTGCGGCCGATCAAGGGCCAGGTCCGCTGGTTCTCCGACCGCAGAGCCGGCATCGTGTTCGACAGCGAACTGCGGTTCGAAGAGCTCTCCGAGTGGGTCGGAAAACGGCTCGAGCTGGCCAGCCTCAAGGCGAGCTACCACAGCAAGCCCCTTTAACGGCTGACACCGCCGCACTATCTGCGCTGCTTCCCACGCAGGAGCAGGTGAATGGCAGACGAAATAGCAATTCTTGCCGGCGGTTGCTTCTGTTGCACCGAGGCCGTGTTCCTCGACCTCGCCGGGGTTAAGTCGGTCGAAAGCGGCTATATTGGCGGCGATACCATCAACCCGACCTACAAGCAGGTGTGCGGCGGCGGTACCGGACACGCCGAAGCGATCCGGATCACCTTCGACCCCGAGCAAATCCGCTACGACGACCTGCTCGACATCTTCTTCGCAACCCATGACCCGACCCAGCTCAATCGCCAGGGCAACGACATCGGCACGCAATACCGCTCGGCGATCTTCCCGCAGTCACCCGAGCAGGAAGACAAAGCGCGCGCCGCGATCGCGCGGGCCAACGAGAAGCACGCCGGCCGTGTCGTGACGACCATCGAGCCGGCCGCCGAATGGTATCCGGCCGAGGATTATCACCAGGATTATTGGAGCGGCGAGGGGCAGCGCAACCCCTATTGCTTGGCGATCATCCCGCCCAAGCTCAACAAGCTGCGTAAGAGCTTTCAGAACCGGATCAAGAGCGCTTCGGCGACGGCTTAGCGGCGGCCCTTTGAAGGCGGTCGTTGATCGCCGCGCCGAGCCCGTCGTCGGGGACCGGAGCAACCGCGATACGCGGCTTGGGCGATGCTTCCGCCTGATGCAGAAGGTCGAACAGCCGCGCCGCCGCTTCGCCCAGATCGCCGCTTCGGCTGAGGCTCACGTCTCCGGGCACGACTCCAAAGCCAAGGTGGAACTGGTCGAGGTCGGCGTTGACGATGTTCAGCCGAAGCGGTTTCGATGGCGCGTAGTGGCTCGGCAATTGGCCTGGAGATTCGATCGTACGGGCTGACGACGCCGGGATGTCGATGGCAATCGGCCCGGGGCGAAGCAGGCGCAGCGAACCGCCGGTCGCGGCGACAATCGTCGACTCAATGCCGCGCTTGCACGGGCCATCGTCGACGATCAGCTCGATCTTGCCGCCGAGGCTCTTGAGCACGTGCTCGGACCGAGTCGGGCTGATCGAGCCGCTGGCGTTGGCCGACGGCGCCGCGAGCGGCCGGCCGGTGGCCCGAAGCAGCGCCTGCATCGCCCGGTGGCCAGGCACCCGCAGAGCGATGGTCTTGAGACCCGCAGTCACCAGCGAGGCGATGCCGGAATCCGCTTTCAGCGGCACGACGAGCGTCAGCGGGCCGGGCCAATGCCCCCGCGCGAGCTTGAGCGCGTCGGGACTGAACTCACCGATGCGTCTAGCCGCTGCCAAGTTCGGCACATGCACAATCAGCGGGTTGAAGTTCGGCCGGCCCTTGGCCTCGTAAATGCTGGCGACTGCCGCGGCATTTGTCGCGTCGGCAGCCAGGCCGTAGACGGTCTCGGTGGCGATCGCGACCGGCTCGCCGCTCCGGATCAGCTCCGCGGCTTGGGCGATCGCATCGTCGGAGAAGGGCAGCACGCGCGTCATGCGCGTCGCGCTACTGGATTCAGCGATGCGCAGGAATACTAGACGGCTTCCTGGTCCAGGAGCCTGACGGGATCAATTCCGAGCCGTTTCATCCGCTCGCGGACGGCGGGCCATTCTTCCTTGACGAAGCGGCTGCGCTCAGATTCGCGGAGGCGCGCGCTGGCTCCGGGAGCGACGAACATACCGACCCCGCGCTTGACCGTGATCAGCCCTTCGTCCTGGAAACCCTGGTAAGCCTTGGCGACGGTCAGCGGGTTGGCCGACTGCTCGGCGGCGAACGCCCGGACCGACGGCAACGGGTCGCCGTCGGAATAGCGGCCGGCGAGGATAGAGTCGGCAATCGTCTCGCGCAGTCGGACGTAAACGGGCTTTTCGTGCTGCGATCCAAGCGTCATGCTGTCATAATACAGCAGCGCGGGAAAAGGTCAAGGTTCGAGAAGGCCTTGGGGTGGGGTCCAGCGGCGCAGGACCGCGTCGAGCAAAGGGCGCGGCCGCTCGACCAACTCGGTTCCCGGATGGCCGATGAAGATGAAGCCGGCGATGCGTTCGCCGGGCTCGCACAATGCCGTTCGGACATGTTCGGAATAGGCCTGCCAGCCGGTAATCCAGCCGCCGACATAGCCGAGCGCCTGGGCGGCGAGCAGCAGGTTCATGCCCGCCGCGCCGCACGATAATTGCTGCTCCCAGACCGGGATCTTGTGGTCCTCGATCGGCGCCGAGACCAGCACCACCAGCGCTCCCGCGTGATGGGCGAACTGGTCGGCTTTTTCGTAGTGCGCGGGAGTCGCCGACGGGTCCACCTCGGCAAGCGCTCGGTGGAGTAATTTCGCAAGCGCATCGCGCTGGTCGTCGGCAACGGTGACCAACCGCCACGGCCCCAGCTGGCCGTGGTCCGGGACGCGGGCGGCGATGGCCAGCATGCGCTCGAGCTCGTCCGCGCTCGGGGCCGGACCGACCATCTCGCGCGGCTTGGCCGAACGGCGCGTTTCGAGCAGCGAGAGGGGCGACGAGCGATCGTTGAGCATCAACCGTTCGCCTAACAGGCGCGCCAGCGTGCAACAATCGGCTTCACAAGTGCATTTAGGGCGTTAGGGTGCCGCGCCAGCCGCGTGAAAGCGATCAATTGGGAGAGGCTTGTGACCGGATTCAAACCTGTAGGCCTCTGGCAGGAAGGCGACTGGATCGCCGCCATCTCGCTCGGCGTGTTGATGATCTTCCTCGCTGCCGGCGGAGCGATTGCCGCCCGCAAGGAGCCGGAGGCGCTCGGCCACCCGAAGGGCCTCTACATGCTCTTCTTCGCCGAGATGTGGGAGCGCTTCTCCTACTACGGAATGCGAGCCCTGCTGATCTTCTATTTGACCAAGCATTGGCTGTTCGCCGACGACAAATCGAATCTGATCTACGGCGCCTACACCAGCCTGGTGTACATCACGCCGGTGCTCGGCGGCTATCTCGCCGATCGCTACCTCGGGCAGCGACGGGCGGTCTTGTTCGGCGGCATATTGCTAATGTGCGGGCACTTCCTGATGGCGGTCGAAGGTGTCGGCGGCCAGAACGACCCGACAATCAACATCTTCTGGACCGCGCTGGCGTTCATCATCGTCGGCTCGGGATTCCTCAAGGCCAACATCTCGGTGATGGTCGGGCAGCTCTACAAGCTGACCGACACGCGCCGCGACGGCGCCTACACCATCTTCTACATGGGGATTAACCTTGGCGCGGCGGTCGGCACGATCCTCGTCGGCTACCTCGGCGAAACGATTGGCTGGGGCTACGGCTTCGGCCTCGCCGGGATCGGCATGCTCGCCGGTCTGATCGTGTTCGTGCTTGGCAGGAAAAGCTTGCACGGAGCAGGCGAAGCGCCGGTTGCGCTGCCCAAGTCGCGCGAATGGACCCTGTACGGGGTCGGCCTTGCCGCAGTCGCGGTGATTTGGGCGCTGGTCCAGTACCAGGATGTGATCCAGAATCTGCTTATTGTCTCGGGCATTGCGCTTCTTGGTTACGTGGTGTGGCAGGCGCTCAAGCTGGAGCCGCACGCCCGCGACCGAATCTTTGCAATCCTGTTCCTGATCGCCTTGAATCCGCTCTTCTGGGGCTTGTTCGAGCAGGCGGGCGGTTCCTTCAACCTCTACACCGACCGCTATGTCGACCGGGCCGGGGTCCCGGCGACGCTGTTCCAGTCGA
>JBPCQE010000001.1:0-3992 GCA_050998435.1 Sphingomicrobium sp.
GGTGATTTCTGGAACGAAGTCGAGAGCGCCGGCCGGATCCTCGAGCTCGACGCCTATCGCCGGCGCTGGGGCCATCCCAAAGACCTCGGCCTCGAAATCCCCCGCTGGATCGCTGAGGACAATTGCGCCTGGGCCGGCGTGCCGCTGATCCACAACGAGCGGCTGTTCGGCCTGATCCTGCTGGCCGCGCCCGATTACCGCCGGCCGCTCGACTGGGAGGACTTCGACCTGTTGCGCACCGCCGGCCGCCAGGCGGCGAGCTCGCTGGCCGAGGCCCACGGGCAGGAAGCGCTGTCCAATGCGCAGCGGTTCGAGGAATTCAACCGGCGCTTCGCGTTCATCCTTCACGACATCAAGAACCTCGTTAGCCAATTGTCGCTGCTGTCGCGCAACGCCGAGCGCCATGCCGACAATGTCGAGTTCCGAAGCGACATGATCGCGACCCTGAAGAGCTCGGTCGGCAAAATGAACGAGCTCCTCGCAAGGCTGTCGCCGCAGGCGGCGCAGCGCAACCAGCGAAGCGAGCCGACGCCGCTTCGCCCGATCCTGTCGTCGGCGATCGCCGCCAAGCGCCGCAACTACGACGTCCGGTTGCTCGGCGACGCTTCGCTGAGCGCGGTGGTCGACGCGTCGGGGCTCGAGCAGGCGGTCGGGCACCTGCTCCAGAACGCGGTCGAGGCCAGCCCGCCCGGCAAGCCGGTCACGGTCCGCGTCGCGCAGCAGGGCAGCGCTGTACTGATCAGGATCGCTGACCAGGGCTGCGGCATGGACGGCGACTTCATCCGCAACCGCCTGTTCCAGCCGTTCGCCTCGACCAAGCCGGACGGCTTCGGAATCGGCTCGTTCGAGGCGCGGGCGCTAATCGCCGCGATGGGCGGGCGGCTCAGCGTCGACAGCCGGCCGGGCGAGGGCACCACTTTCACCATCATGCTCGCCGCCGACCCGGCGAGCGTCGCCACACGGAAACGCGCATGAGCACTGCACCCGACCTTCCCGTCCTGTTGGTCGTCGAGGACGACGAGGGCCTGCAGCGCCAGCTGAAATGGGCCTACGACGGCTATCAGGTGATCGTCGCGGGCGACCGAGCATCGGCAATCGAGGCGCTGCGCGTGCACGAGCCCGCGGTCGTCACCCTGGATCTCGGCCTGCCGCCCGACCCCGACGGAACCGAGGAGGGTTTCGCGACCCTGATCGAGATGGTTCGGCTCAAGCCCGACACCAAGGTCATCGTCGCCTCTGGCCATGGCGCCCGCGAAAGCGCGTTAAAGGCGATCGCGTGCGGCGCCTACGATTTCTACCGGAAGCCGGTCGACATCGACGAGCTCGGGCTGATCGTCGCCCGCGCCTTCCACTTGCACGATATCGAGGGGGAGAACCGGCGCCTCGAGGCGAACGGCGACTTGGCCGTGCTCGGATCGATGATCAGCGCCGCGCCCGAGATGCTGAAGGTCGCCAAGACCATCGAGCGAGTCGCGACCGCGGGAGTGTCGGTGATGCTGCTGGGCGCAAGCGGCACCGGCAAGGAGCTGCTCGCCCGAGCAGTGCACGAAAAGAGCGGCCGCGGCGGCGGAGCGTTCGTTGCAATCAACTGCGCAGCGATACCCGAGAACCTGCTCGAGTCCGAGCTGTTCGGCTATGAGCGCGGCGCGTTCACCGGCGCGGTCAAGGCCAACGTCGGCAAGATCGAGCTCGCCGAGGGCGGCACCCTGTTCCTCGACGAGGTCGGCGACATCCCGCTCGCGCTGCAGGTCAAGCTGTTGCGCTTTTTGCAGGAGCGGGTGATCGAGCGCATCGGCGGCCGGCAACCGATCCCGGTCGACACCCGGATCGTCTGCGCGACCCACCAGGACCTGGAAGCGATGATCGGTCAGGGCCGCTTCCGCGAGGATCTCTACTACCGGCTCGCCGAGGTGGTCGTGAAAATCCCGTCGCTCGCCGAACGTCCCGGCGATTCGGTCCTGCTCGCTCGCCACTTCGTCAATTTGTTCGCTCGGGACATGAACCCCAAGGTCCAGGGCCTGTCGCCCGACGCCCTCGCGGCGATCGACGGCTATCCGTGGCCCGGCAACGTCCGCGAGCTCGAGAACCGGATCAAGCGCGCGGTCATCATGACCGACGGCAAGCTGATCGGCGCCGAGGACCTCGACCTTCCGAGCGGAACCGACGAAGCGCCGGCGACGATCAATTTGCGCGCCGCCCGCGAAGTCGCCGACCGCCGCGCAATCCGCCAGGCGATGAGCCGAACCAACCACAATATCTCCAGCGCCGCCAAGCTGCTCGGGATCAGCCGCCCGACGCTCTACGATCTGCTCAAGCAGTATCAGCTGACGAATTAGGGTCGGACTGACCACTAGACGCTGCTCCTTGCCTGCCCCGCCGGCCGTGCTATCGACTGCGCGCTGGGGGTACTGATGAGCACATCATCGGCGACAGTCGGAGCAACGGCGAGCGCTCGCCAACGGCTTCGCAAGTCGCCCTTTTTCTCCATTCTCGGATTGATCATGCTGGCGGTCGCGATCGGCGGTTTCTGGCCACAATATTTTGCCGCCGTCACCGGTCGAGCTCCGGCTGCGACCGCGCAATTCTGGCTGATCCACGTGCACGCCGCCTTGTTCACGATCTGGCTGCTCCTCTACATCTCCCAGGCGAGCCTGATCATGACCGGCCACGCGCGTGTCCACCTGCGGATGGGCCCGTGGCTGGCGGCCTACGGTTTCGCGATCGCCGCGGTCGGGCTCTACGCCGCCGGCTTGCTGGCCAATCGGCTCGGCGTTCGGGAAAACGACTTCGAAGCCGCCGCCCAGTTCGTCTTCTTCCCGGTAATCGACATGGTTTACTTTGCCGGCTTCCTCGCTGCCGCGGTCGCCTATCGGAAGCGCCCGCATCTGCACAAACGGGCGATGTTCGTCGCCACTTTTTCGATCGCCGTGGTCGGGCTGGGCCGGCTGGTCGGCCGAACCGGATTTGAAAGCGCGCTGCTGTGGCAGCCGCTGAACCTTGCGCCGCTGCTGATCGCGATCGCTTACGACCTGTTCGTCTGCCGGAAACTCTACTCGGTATTGGTGATCGGGTTAGTCGTTCATCTGATCCGACTCAATGCCGACGCCTTCGTCAAGACCGAAGCCTGGCTTCCGATCGGGCGGGCACTCATCGCTCCGTTCCGCTAGTGAGGCTTTCGGCAAACTCGGCAACTTCGAGCCAGCGGTGCTCCGCCGCGTCCTTTTCGGTGCGGTGGCGGGCGATCGCGTCGGTCAGCTGCGCAAACCGCTCGGGGTCGCGGGCGAACAGGTCGGGGTCGTGGAGCGCCTCCTCGTCGGCGGCGATCGCTGCCTCCAGCCGTTCGATCTCGTGCGGCAGCCGGTCGAGATCGCGCTGGTCCTTGTAGGTGAGCTTCTTGCTCCCTCCCCCGCCAGCGGGGGAGGGTCGGGGTTGGGGCATGTCGTTGGGCGCTCCAGAGCTGACAGGCCCTCCCCCCAGCCCTCTCCCGCGGGCGGGAGGGGGACTAGCTCGCCGCTTCGCCCAATCTTCATAGCCGCCGGCGACGATATCGCACCGCCCCGAGCCATCGAGGCCGAGAGTCACGGTCACCGTCCGGTCGAGGAAATCGCGGTCGTGGCTGACGATCAGTACCGTCCCCTCATAGTCGGCGATCACCTCCTGCAGCAGGTCGAGAGTCTCGAGGTCGAGGTCGTTGGTCGGCTCGTCGAGCACCAGCAGATTGGCTTTGCGTGCGAACTCGCGCGCGAGCAGCAGCCGCGACCGCTCGCCGCCCGACAGCGAGGCGATTGGAGCGTCGGCCAGCGATGGATCGAACAGGAATTCCTTGAGATAGCCCTTGATGTGATTCTTGTGGCCGCGGACGTCGATCCAGTCGCCGCCGTGGGCGATGATGTCGCGCACCGTCTTGCTCGGCTCCATCAGCTTGCGCTGCTGGTCGATGACGATTCCGGACAGCGTTTTGGCCAGCGTCACCTTGCCGCTGTCGGGCTTCA
>JBPCQE010000043.1:0-7497 GCA_050998435.1 Sphingomicrobium sp.
ACGAGGATGTGATGCTTTACGCGACCTGGTCGCGCGGCTTTCGCCCCGGCGGAATCAACCGGCAACCCAGCGCTCCGGCCTACGACCCGGATTATCTCACCAATTACGAACTTGGCTGGAAGACCTCGTTCGGGCCGATCCGCTGGAACGGCGCTTTCTATCACCAGGTGTGGAAGGAGTTCCAGTTCAGCTTCCTCGGCGAGAACAGCCTGACCGTCATCCAGAACGGTCGTGACGCCAAGGTGCGGGGCGTCGAGACCGATGTCGGCTACACCGGCGGCGGTTTCACGCTAAACGCCGCGGCCGCCTATACCGACGCCAAGACCAAGGGCAACATTTGCGACAGCATCCTCGATGACGAGGATTGCACGGACTCAGGGATAATCACTCCGTCAGGCACCCGTTTGCCGGTTACCCCGAAGTTCAAACTGGCCACCACCGCGCGTTATGCCTGGCCGATGGGCCCCGGCCGAGCGCATGTGCAAGGCGGGCTTTCCTACCAGAGCTCGGCGTCCGCGGACATTCGGCAATCGTCCTTCGCTTGCGGTCCGATCATCGGCGCGGACATCTGCGGGGGAATCAATCCGAACGACTTCGTTGGGCGGATTCGGTCGTCGACCCTGGTCGACCTGTTCGGCGGCTACAACTGGGGCTCATACAGCGTCGAGCTGTTCGCAAAGAACCTGTTCGACAAACGCAACGACGTGTCGCGTTTCGTCGTCTGCAGCATCTGCACGCAGAACAAGATCGTCCCCGGGCGGCCGCGCACGATCGGCATTCGCGCGGGGATTAAGTTCTAGCGCCGCGGGAGCCAGCGACCGTCTTATGCGTCAACCGCGCATGAGCATTCACCGTCCTTGCCTCGCAGCGGGAGCTGCGGCAGCGCTCGCCGCGCTGTGGCTGGCGATGCTGCTGCTCGGAGCGGGGGACGGCGACCGGGCGCTGCTGATGGCCTTGTACGCGGGCGACGAGCCGTGGCTGGCGCTGGCGGCAATCGGCTTCACCTACCTCGGCAATTGGCCGACGGTGGTCGTCATGACCGTACTTGGCGCGTCGTGGCTCGCCTATCGCGGCAAGCGCCGGGCGGCGCTGGTGCTGCTGATCGCAAGCTTCTCCGGGCGGCTGATGGTGATCCTCGAAAAGGCGTATTTCGCTCGGCTCCGGCCGGAGGAGAATCTGCGCCTGGCCGAGGTCCATTACCAGTCGTTCCCGAGCGGCCATGCGGCCAATTCGATGATCGTCTACCTCGGCATCGCCCTGCTCGCGTTCGACGATCCGCAGCACCGGCGCTGGGCGGTCGCCGGAGCACTGCTGCTGAGTTTCCTGATCGGCTTCAGCCGCCCGATGCTCGGCGTTCACTGGCCGAGCGACGTCGTCGCCGGCTGGGCGTTCGGATTGTTGTGGACCCTGCTCGTGCTCGCGGTCGCGGAGCGCTGGGCCGGGCGGAGCCTCGCGAAGGCTGAACCTATGCCTCCGGCGGGGAGCGCTTGACCTCGAACAGGTAACCGTCGGGGGTTCGGAAATATTGCCACTCGTGGCCGTTCCACGAGCCCATGTCGCCGATCAGCTCGGCTCCACCGGCGACCAATTCTCTCGCCGCTTCGGCGACATCGTCGACCTCGAAGGCGATCGTCGGGGGAGTGTTGAGATCCTTGCCGCGCCCGTCGCGGCCGAAGATCTCGAGTTGCTGCCCGGGCGCGACACGGAGGAGGGCCTGGTCGTCGCCGCTTTCTACGACCGTCAGGCCGAGCACTTGCGTGAAGAAGCGCAGCGAAGTCTCGTAATCGTCGGTGCCGACACCGACCCATGAAAAGCCTTTGATTCTCATACGTTGAACCGGAACAGCAGCACGTCGCCGTCCTGGACGACATAATCCTTGCCCTCGGCGCGCATCTTGCCGGCTTCCTTGGCGCCCGCCTCGCCGCCGCAGGCGATGAAATCCTCGTAGGCGATGGTCTCGGCGCGAATGAAGCCGCGCTCGAAGTCGGTGTGGATGACCCCGGCGGCCTCCGGTGCCCGGGCGCCCTTGGGCACCGTCCACGCGCGCGATTCCTTGGGGCCGGCGGTGAAGAAGGTGATCAGGCCCAGCAGCTGGTAGCCGGCGCGGATCACTCGAGTCAGACCGGTTTCCACGAGCCCCAGGTCGGCGAGGAACACGGCGCGGTCGCTCTCGCCGAGGGTCGCGATCTCGGCCTCGATCGCGGCCGAGATGACGACCGCACCGGCGCGCTCGGCGGCGGCTTTCTCGACCATCTGCGCCGACAGCGCATTGCCTTCGGCCGCGTCGGTTTCGTCGACGTTGTAAGCGTACAGCACCGGCTTGGCGGTCAGCAGCTGCGCGCGCTCGAGCGCTTTATGCTCCTCGGCGTCCTTGGGCTTCACCAGACGCGCCGGCTTGGACGCCTTGAGCAACTCGAGCGCCTGGCCGAGCACCGAGGCTTCGATCCTGGCCTCCTTGTCGCCCTGCTGCGCTTTCTTGATAAGGTTGGGGACTCGCCGCTCGAGGCTGTCGAGGTCGGCCAGCATCAGCTCGGTCTCGACGGTTTCGGCGTCGGCGATCGGGTCGACCCGGCCCTCGACATGGGTGACGTCGCCGCCGGTGAAGCAGCGCAGCACGTGGACGATGGCGTCGACCTCGCGGATGTTGGCGAGGAATTTGTTGCCCAGACCCTCGCCCTGGCTGGCGCCGCGGACCAGTCCGGCGATGTCGACGAACTCGATCTGGGTCTCGATCTCCTGCGCCGAGCCGGCGATCGCGCGGATCCGGTCGAGCCGTTCGTCGGGCACCGCGACCCGGCCGACGTTGGGCTCGATGGTGCAGAACGGATAGTTCGCCGCCTGCGCCGCCGCGGTCTCGGTCAGCGCATTGAAAAGCGTCGATTTTCCGACATTCGGCAAGCCGACGATGCCGCAGCGAAAGCCCATGGAATATCCTGAAATTGCGGTTTGGGTTTCCCTATGGTGCAAAGGGCATGATTGACCAGCCTTTCCGGGCATGGGCTAGGTCTGGGCTGGCGAGCTTGGAGAGCAGCATATGGTTTTTGGGCGCAAGGGACCGGGCAGTCCGCAGCCGCCGGCGGCACCGGTGGACGGCCGCGCCTGGGCGGACGAGCATTTCAAGCGCAACGACCAGCCGGGATCGATGGGATACGGGCAGTCGATCGGCCTGCGGCTGTTCGACGAGGCGTACAAGGCGATGAAGAACGAGCGCGGCGTTCGAATCGAAGACATCGTCGCGATGCTGTCCTCGGTCGGCGGCCATCTGTGCCTGACGGCGGTGCTCGGCGCGTTGCGGGCCGAGAGCCGCGGGCCGGACGATATCGGCATGATCGTCATGCGCGGCCACGACGGCAACATCTTCTATTTCGGCGACGCGCCCAACTGGATGCTGTGCGAGGCGCCGCACTCGCTGGTCAGCCTGCTGTTCGGCGCCGCCCACGAGCATGGCGCGCCGGTCAACATCCAGATGCTGCACGACGAGATGAAGCTGGTCGCGCAGCGCGCCGGGACGCCGCAATTCCTCGAGCTCGACTTGCCGGCCGAGCACCAGGTGGATTCGCCGCTCAACTGGGCACGTCATTTCACGCCCTTGGTCGCCAATTCGATCATCCAAGGCGGGCTCCGGAATTCTGGTCGCCGGTGGTGATCGGCTTTGCGCTGCAGCAGGCGATCGACGTCGGCCGGCAGTCGCTGGAGCCGATGATGATGACGCGAATCGCGCTCGGATGCGCGTTGCGGGCCGCGAAGATCGACCCGCAGAGGATCGCCGGCGCCTAAGCGAAGTTGAAGCTGACGCTGAGGCGGTCGCCGCGCGAGCGGCCCGGCCGCACTTCGTGGCGCAGCCAGCTCTCCCACAGCAGCAGCAGGCCGGGCCGCGGCTCGATCTCGACGAAGGTTCGAAGCTCCTCGGGCGCGTCGTCGCCCCGCGGCGGCGCGGCCATCATCGACGGCAGGCGCGGATCCTCGAAGAGGATTGCTCCGCTGCCGGGCGGCGCTTCGACGTAGAACGTGCCGGATAGGATGCTGTGCGGGTGGAGATGCCCACCGTGCCGTCCACCGGCTTTCAACAGGTTGACCCACAGGCTGTCGAGGCGGGGTTTGCGGCGCAGGTCGAACGCGCATTCCTTCGCGAAGGCGGCGGCGTGGCGGGCGAGCAGCTTGCCGAGGTCGGCGAAGGCGGGATCGCGGGTCGTGAGGTCGTCGAGCGACGCGTAGCTGGTGTAGCCCGGATAGTGATGCTCGCGGCTCCAGCGCCGCCCGGCGCCGTCGTCGCGGGCGAGGCTGTGGATCGAGTGGGCGAGTTCGGCGAGCAGCTCCGGATCGCCCAGCTCTGCCTCATGGAGAAATGTCGCGAATAATCTTCGGCTCATCCCGCCTCTTGCTCCAAAGCGGCTTTGCTTGCCAAGCTTGTCCTTCAAGCCTCCTCGCCGGTAAGCAGGCCAGGGAAGGGGAAGCACCGGGCCGATGGCGGACGTATTCATCTCCTACGCGCGCTCGACGAACGAAGAGGCCGAGCGGGTCGCACAGGCCTTGCGCGCCACGGGCTACAGCGTCTGGCGCGACGACGAGCTGCCCGCTCATCGCACCTATGCCGACGTCATCGAGGAGCGGTTGAAATCGGCCAAGGCGGTGGTCGTGATCTGGTCGGCCGAAGCGGCGAAATCGCAGTGGGTGCGGGCCGAAGCCGACGCCGCTCGCGAGCTCGGCACGCTCGTCCAGATCAGCATCGATGGAACGGTGCCGCCGATGCCGTTCAACCAGATCCAGTGTGCCAGCCTCAACGGCTGGGAAGGAGATGTTTCCGCGGCCGGATGGAAGAAGGTCGAAGCCAGCGTCGCCGCGCTGGTTGGCGACGGCGCCGGACAGCATGTGCCGTCGGCCGGACAACGGCCGCGAGAACGTTCGATCTGCGTGCTGCCCTTCGCGAACATGAGCGGCGATGCCGAACAGGAATATTTCAGCGACGGCATCAGCGAGGACATCACCACCGATTTGTCGAAAGTCTCGGCGCTCGCCGTCGTCGCCCGCAACACCGCGTTCACGTTCAAGGGACAATCGGTGAACGTCAGTGAAGTCGCGAGCAAACTCGGCGTCAGCCATGTGCTTGAGGGTAGCGTCCGCAAGGTGGCGGACCGAGTACGCATCACCGCGCAGCTGATCGACGGGGGGACCGGCGACCACCTCTGGGCCGAACGCTACGACCGTGACCTGACGGACATCTTCGCCATCCAGGACGAGATTTCCAAAGCGATCGTCGATGCGCTGAAGGTCAAATTGCTACCCGACGAGCGCAGGGCAATCGAGGACCGCGGCACTAGCGATGCCGATGCCTACAACCTGTATCTGATGGCACGGCAATATTGGACCACCGGCAATCACGGCGATCCCAGCCGCGAGGAGCGCGTGATCCGCCTGTGCCTTCGGGCCGTGGCGATCGACCCCAGCTATGCACAGGCCTGGGCCTTGCTCGCGATTGCCCAGTCGAATCTCAAGCTCGGCTTCGGCCGGGGCGGAGAGAGCGGGCTCGACGCCGCCCAGCGCGCGCAAGCGCTCGATCCGACTATTGCCGAAGCCTATTGCGTAACCGCACACCAACTGTCCGAGCGCGGTCTTCACGACGAAGCAATAGCCGAGATCGAGAAGGGGTTGCGGCTCAAGACCGACAGCTGGGAAGTCAACAAAATGGCCGCGCGGACCTACATGCGGGCGGGCAAGGTCGAGGCCGGCGCGGCCTGCTACGAGCGGGCGGTCGCCGTGATGGAGACCGACTATCACGCCTGGGGCATGCTGGTGACCTGCTACCGCTCAACCGGCGACGCCGAGAAGCAGCGGCACGCGGCGGAAAAGGCGCTGGGACAAGTCGAAAGGGTGCTTGCCGAGGACCCCAGCAACGGCGCCGCGATCAGCTTCGGCGTCAGTGCGCTCGCCTGCCTCGGCGAGGAGGAGCGCGCGCGCGAATGGATGGAGCGGGGCATGTTGATCGACCCCGACAATCTCAACATGCACTATAATTTCGCCTGCATGTTGGCCGCTGACCTCAACGACGGCGAGGCGGCGCTCGACATATTGGAAGTCACCATTCCCAAGGTGAAGGGGAGCTTTGGGATGCTCGAGCGCGACCCGGACCTCGAGAGCATCCGGGACAACCCTCGCTACGTTAAGCTGGTCGCCGACGCCAACGCGCGCCTTGCCGCCAAGGCTGCGGCCGATGCTAGTCCTGGTGAAGCCTAAGGGCGATCTCGCTCATGAAGCGGGGGTCGTCGCGCTCGGCGAGCCACTCGGCTTCGGCGGCGATCGCGGCGAGCAGGTCGGACAGCGGCTCCATCTCCGACTTGGCATAATTGCCGAGCACGTGCGGAGTGACCTTTTCCTGCTGGCCCGGGCCGGGGTGGCCGATTCCGATCCGGACTCGGCGGAATTCGGGGCCGAGGTGGGCGTCGATCGAGCGCAGCCCGTTGTGGCCGGCGGTGCCGCCGCCGACTTTCACCTTGACCTTCATCGGAGCCAGGTCGAGCTCGTCGTGGAACACGGTCAGAGCGTCGAGGTCGAGCTTGTAGAAGCGCAACGCCGCGGCGACTGCTTCGCCGCTCACATTCATGAACGTCTGGGGTTTCAACAGCAGGATCCGGTGCTTGCCGATGCGGCCTTCGCGAAGCTCGCTGCGGAACGCCTTTCGAGGGGCTGGAAAGCCGTGCGCCGCGGCGATGACGTCGGCCGCCATGAAGCCGACATTGTGGCGGTGGAGCGAATAATTCGCGCCAGGATTACCGAGGCCCGCCCAGATCTGCATCACGGCTCGCTAGCAGGTACAGGCACAAACAAAAACCGTTCGCCCTGAGCGAAGTCGAAGGGCTGTCCTGCCTAGAAAGGCAGTCCTTCGACGGGCTCAGGACGAACGGATTGGGGTTCGGCCTCAGCCCTTGTCGCCGTCCTTGTCGCCGCCTTCGCCCTCGGCTCCAGCTTCGCCTTCGCCTTCGCCTTCGGCTCCCTCGGCTCCCTCGGCGCCTTCAACTTCTTCGCCTTCCGCGGCGGCCGCTGCCGCTTCGGCAGCCTCATCGGCCTCGGCCTTCATTGCTGACGGCGCAACGAGGGTGGCGACGGTGAAGTCGCGGTCGTCGATCGCCGCCTTGGTGCCCTCGGGCAAGGTGACTTGGCTGATGTGGATCGAATCGCCGATGTCGAGGCCGGCAAGGCTGATGTGGATCTCCTCCGGGATCTGCGAGGCGGGGCAGATCAGCTCGAGCTCGTGCTGGACGATGTTGAGCACTCCGCCGCGCTTGATTCCGGGTGATTCCTCCTCGTCGTCGAAGCGGACCGGGATCGCGACGGTGACCTGGCTGTGCTCGCCGATGCGCAGGAAATCGACGTGAATCGGCCGGCTTGAGACCGGATGGAACTGGACGTCCTTGGGCAGCGTCCGATGCGGCTCGCCGCCGGCATCGACCATCACCACGGTGTTCATGAAGTGGCCGGTCGACAGCATCTTGGCGAGGAGCT
>JBPCQE010000054.1:0-3156 GCA_050998435.1 Sphingomicrobium sp.
CCGACGTTGGACTGGGTGGCGGCGAGCTGCTCGAACGACGCCGGCAGGTCGTTGACCGCCGACGCGATCACCGGGATCCCCGATGCCGCGATCCGGTCGGCGACCGTCCAGCCCTCGCTCGCCCCGACCAGCACCAGCTTGAGCGCCGGGAACTCGCGCTTCAGGCGGAGCACTTGGAGGATGTCGCTGGCGCGCTCGGCATGGACCAGCAGATATTGACGACCCTGCAGCACCGGCACCAAGGCCGCGGCGTCGAACCGGGTCAAAAGTACGTCCTCGCTTCGGCGCGCATCGCTGCCGAGGACTCGCGACTCGTTGGGGTCGCGGACCACTGGGCGGGCGATCTCGTCGGGCTCGCCTCCGCCTCCGGACGAAATCGGCACCGCGTAGCGGCGCAACTCGGCGGCCTCGCGCAGCGCATTGCGGAACAGCACATGCGCCGACGCCCGCGAACCGCCGGCCTTCGAGGCGCCGGTCTCGCCCAGTTCGACGAACTGGAAGCGGCGCGCGGCGGTGATCGGGTCCATGTCGGCGCCGGTGTCGATGACCGCGCCCTGGCCGGCGAAAATGCTTCTGGCCGCGTTGGGGGCGACGACGGCTCGAGTGACTCCGTCGGCGCGGTTGACGGCGATGGTCGACGACAGCGGATTGATCGCCGGAGCGACGTCGATGGCGGCGCTGAACGGGCCGTTGTCGGCCTGCGTGTCGTCGCTTCCATCGACGCTGAGATCAACTTCGGCCAGCCCGAGCCGCGAGAATCCGGCGACGATCCCCGGAGTCACCCATTTGCCGGTCGCGTCGACGATGGTCGCGCCCGCCGGGACGCGCACCGACGGCCCGGCCGCGACGATCCGCCCGTTGCGGATGACGACGGTTCCGGAAACCGGTTCGCTGCCGTCCCCGGTCGCGACCGTGCCGCCGGTGATCGCGATGGTCTGCGCGACCACAGGGGCCGAACGAAATGCCAAAGCAAGAAGAAGGACCCTCACCCCAACCGCCGCGAAGCGGTGGGAGGGTGAGGGCCACTTCACTTGACGTCCCCTTCGCCGGGCTGGCCGAGCTCGAAATCGCTGACCGGGCGGCGCTTGGGATCGTTGGCGTCGTATAGCAGCGCCCCGTCGACCCACACCCGCTCGGGCCGCGCGTAGACGCTGAACGGATTGGCGTTCCACAGCACGACGTCGGCCATCTTTCCGGGCCTCAGGCTGCCGGTCCTCTCGAAGATCCCGAGCGCTTTGGCCGGGTTGGAGCTGAGCCAGGTCCAGGCGACTTCCTCGGCGATGTTGATGCCGGCACGGCGGCCGTCGGCGAGCGCCTTGGCGGCTTCCTGGTTCAGCCTCTGGATGCCGTTGGGATCGTCGGAATGGACGATCGCGCAGGCGCCCGAATTGTGGACGAACGGGATGTTCTCGGTGATCGCGTCATAGCTTTCCATCTTGAAGCCGTACCAGTCGGCCCACATCGCCGAGCAGATGCCGTTGGCGGCGAGGAGGTCGGCGACCTTGTAGCTCTCGACCGCGTGATGGAAGGTGCCGATCTTGTAGCCCATCTCTTTGGCGACATCGATCATGATCGCCATCTCGTCGGCGCGGTAGCAATGATTGTGGACCAGGATCTTGCCGGCGAGCACTCCGCGCAGAGTGTCCATCGCCAGGTCACGCTCGGGCATGTTGCCGCCGTTGCGTTCATAGGCGTCCCACTTGCGCCTGTACGACCGCGCCCTGAGCCAGGTCGCCCGGGTCAGCGCGATATTACCCATCCGAGTCTGCGGCATGTTGCTCTTCGAGCCGTAGACGCGCTTGGGATTTTCGCCGCACGCCATCTTGAGCCCGTACGGAGCGCCGGGGAACTTCATCCCCTGGACGGTGCGCGCGTAGACGTTCTTGACGGTCACCGATCGGCCGCCGAACAGATTGGCTGAGCCGGGCAGGATTTGCAGCGCGGTGATGCCACCGTTGGCAAGCGCGCGGCTGAAACCGGGGTCCTGGGGCCAGACGCTGTGCTCGGCCCACACTTCGGGCCGCGACGGGTCGGTCGCTTCATTGCCGTCGGAATGCGAGGCGACCGCGGGCGACGGATAATCGCCAAGGTGGCTGTGGACGTCGATGATCCCGGGCGTGACGAATTTGCCAGTGCCGTCGATCTCCATGGCTCCCGAGGGGGACTCGAGCCGACCGCCGCCGACCGCCTGCACGGCGCCGTCGGCGAGGATCACCGTGCCGCCGTCGATGCGCCCGCCTTCGCCGTCGAAGATCGTCGCGTTGCGAATCACCGTCGGAACACCGGGGTAGCGGACATAGGTCGACGGGAACGGGTCCTCGTTGATCCGGATCGGCGGCGCCGGCTTCGGCTTCGGAGCGAGTTGGGCGCAACCGGACAGTGCAAGGACAGCAAGCGCTGTCCTGCAAAGCCCCCCGGCCGGCATTAAATCCTCGCCGGATCCGGGTCCGGACGGGTTTCGCGCTCGGGATGGACGCCCGGCGCCTGCGGCTCAGCAAGCTCGCTTTGCCCGGCGAGTTCGTCGTCCTTTAGCGTGTCGAGGTGCATCAGCTTGCGCACGAACGGCGACACGGCCAGCACCGCAACGCCAATCGCTACCGTCACCCACCCGATCTGGTTGTAGATCGACAGAGTCGCATCCTTGCTCATCTCGCCGCCTTCTCCGCCGGTCGCCTCGCCGATCTTGCCCGCGACGAAATTGCCCACCGCGGTCATGTAGAACCAGGCGCCCATGATCAGGCTGGCCATGAATTTCGGAGCTAACCGGTTCATTGCCGAGAGGCCAACAGGAGACAGGCACAACTCACCGGTAGTGTGGAGAAGATAGAGCAAGAAGACGAAGATGACGGGCGTCATCGCCGCCGCGCCGACCGACTGCGCGCCCCAGACAAAGATCAGGAAACCTGCCCCGACCTGGAGCAGCGCGAGCCCGAACTTGGCCGGTGCCGAGGGTTCCAGCCCGCGCCTGCCGAGCCCGATCCACAGCGCCGCGAACAATGGCGCAAGGATGATGATGTAAATCGGGTTGATCGACTGGAACAGCGTCGCCGGGACCCCGGCCCGGTCGACATAGCGGTCGGTGTAGAGGTTGAAGGAACCGCCCGCCTGCTCGAACAAGCCCCAGAAGAGCGGATTCAAGGCGATCAGGAACAGGAT
>JBPCQE010000055.1:0-5938 GCA_050998435.1 Sphingomicrobium sp.
CCGGTGCCGCTTAGGTGACTCGAACACCTGACCCCATCATTACGAATGATGTGCTCTACCAGCTGAGCTAAAGCGGCAATGCCCGGAAAACCCGCCCCTATCAGTGGCCCGGCGGCGCGGCAAGGACGGGCTGATGGGCGGCTCTGAACGGATATGCTTAACGCTTTGGTAAAGCTTGTCCGCCATTTCTCTGATGAACTGGGGAATTGGGGCTTTTCCAAATGGACGGTTTTCGCGAGCATCCGAGCGAGTTCGACCTGCCGGCGGCGGCCGAAACGCAAGCGGCGGACGACGTCACCGCGGCGATCGGCACCGACGAGCGGCGGATGCACGTGCGCGCCTACAATTACTGGGTGTCGCTGCTCGACGGCCGCGACTATCCCTCGATCGAGGATCTCGAGCCCGGCAATCTGAGCGATTTCGCCGACCACAGCGTGCTGCTCGACTTCACCAGCGGCCGCGACGACCCGGCGACCCCCTACATCGGCGCCGCGATCCGCGAGGAGTGCGGGCTGGCCGAGAACGTCGGGACCATCGCCGACATCCCCAGCCGAAGCCTGCTGTCGCGGCTGACCGACCATTATCTGCAGATCATCGCCAACCGAGCGCCGGTCGGTTTCGAGGCCGAGTTCGTCAACCAGAAGGGCGTTCCGATCTGCTATCGCGGGATCCTGATGCCGTTCTCGTCGGACGGCGACACGATCGACTTCATCTACGGAGTCATCAACTGGAAGCGGGCGGAAAGCGGCCAGTCGGACCTGCCGGTCGTGCCGACGGTGGCCGCCGGCGAGCTCGAACCCGAGGAGCCCGCAGAGTTCGAGCCTTTTGCTCCCGAGCCGGCCCAGGCTCAGGAGCCGCACCCAACCTGGGACGACGGCCCGCTTGCCGAGGCCGCGGATGAAGTTGCGGTCCCGGAAATCACGCTTGGCGATGCCTCCGGGCTCGCCGACTGGCTGTGCGCGGCCCGCGAGACCGCCGAGGAGGTCAAGTCGGCCGACCACCGGAGCCGCGCCGCCCTTTATCGAGCGCTGAGCCGCGCTTACGATTTCGCCATCGCCGCCCAGCGCGACCCGGACGATTATGCCGAGCTGCTCGAAGAGTCGGGAGTCACGGCACAGGCGCGCGCGCCGATGACCCCGATCGTCAAGCTGTTGTTCGGGATCGACTATGACAAAACCCGGCTGACCGAGTTCGCGTCGGCCTTGTCCTACGCGCAGCGCCAGCAGGTCGCGCTCGGCGGCTTCGAGGCGATCATCGAACAGCAGCCGGGCGGGCTGAAGGCGCTGGTCGCGGCCGAGCGCCAGGCCCGTCGGCCCGGGGCCCGAACGGACACCCGCACCGAAGCGGCCCGCGAGCGGCTTCGCGCGGCCGGGCCGATGTCGCTGCAATCGCTTCCGGACGACGAGGAATTCTGCCTGGTGCTGACCCGCCGCGGCCCCGACGGGGTGCACGAGCCGGTCGCGGTGATTTCCGACCCGGCGCTGGTCGACCGGGCGATCCGCCGCGCCGCCTGACGGCTTAGTTCTGCCAACGCAGCCTATCGACTAGCCAAGGACGTGCTTGTCCCGGTCCGGGCCGGGCGTCTATAGCCGCGCCATCGCGGCAGTCGGCGGAGCGAGCTCGTAGAAATGACGGTCCATTCGCGCGTCGCCAAGCCGCTGGTCGATTCCCTTCGCAAGGCGCTGACCAGCCACGCGCTTCCGGGCGAGACCAAGGGCTTCACCCGCGAATCCGAGCGCGAGGCCGCCGAGTTCCTCGCCGGGGTTGCCGTCCGGCGCCGCAAGGGCGAGGTCGCGCTGGCCATCGAATCCACCGGCGGCGAGGCGGGCCGGCGGCGGATGCGGATCGGCATCGTCAACGACGACATGCCGTTCCTGGTCGATTCGATCGCCAACGCCATCGCCGGCCGTCAGCTGACCATCCACCGACTGCTCCACCCGGTGCTGTGCGTGACTCGCGACCCGGACGGCCTGTTGCGGGAGGTCGAGCTGCTTTGCGGCGATGAATCGCGGCGCGAATCGATGATGTACATCGAGCTCGACCGCGCCGATTCCCGGGCCCGCCAGGCGTTGGTCCGGGAACTGCAGGCGGTGCTGGTCGACGTCCGCTCGTCGGTCCGCGACTGGCGCGCGCTCCAGGTGAAAATGCGCGAGGACGCCAAGCAAGTCCCCGATCGCGAAGGCAAAGCGCTGCTCGAATGGTTTGCCGGCGGCGCCATGACCCTGCTCGGCTACCAGGTCGAAAAGCCGCAGGAGCCGCCGTCGGAGGCGCTCGGCGTCTTCAGCATCCCCGGACCCCCGACCGACGATGCCGGCTGCCTCGGCGCGATGCGCTATTTCGAACGCGGCGGCGACGTCCCGCTGCTCGCCAAGGCAGAGCGCAAGTCGTCCGTCCACCGCCGAGTGCCGCTCGACCTGGTCGTGGTTCCGTTACGCGAGCGCGGCAAGATCGTCGGCATCGGAGTCCACGCCGGCCTGTGGACTAGCCAGGCGCTGACCCTTCCGGCCGAGGAAGTACCGGTGCTGCGGCAACGGCTCGACCAACTCGACAAGGATTTCGGCTTCGATCCGAATGGCCATTCGGGCAAGGCGCTGCGCCACTCGGTCGCCTCGCTTCCCCGCGACCTGCTGATCAACCTCAGCCTCGATTCGACTCGCGAGCTGGTGATGATGGCGATGTCGCTCGCCGACCGGCCGCGGCCCGCATTGCTCCAGGTCCGAAGCATCCTCAAGGGGCATCTGTTCTCCTTCGTCTGGCTGCCTCGCGAGGAGCTGACGACGTCGCGCCGGACGGCGATCGCGATGATGCTGGAGATGGAGGTCGGCTCGGAGGTCTCCAGCTGGTCAGTCGAGCTGGGCGACGGCGACCTCGCGCTCATCCGCTACACCCAATATATCGAGGAGGACACGCCGCTGCCCGACGCCGCGGCGCTCGACGCCGCGCTGGTCGAAATGGTGCGCGGCTGGGCGCCAGCGGTCGAAGCGGAGCTGATCGCGGCGGTCGGTCCGGCGCCGGCGACTCGGCTCAGCCTGACCTATCTGTCTGCCTTCTCCGACAGCTACCGGGCGCGCACCAGCCCGGAGGACGCGGCGGCCGACATTTTGCGCCTCAGCGCGCTCGAGGACGATTGCGACCGCGGCGTGCGAATCTGGCGATCCGAGCTCGACCCGCCGGGCCAGCTGCACCTCAAGACGTACCGCAAGGACGCGCTGATCCCGCTGTCCGAAGCGGTGCCGGTGCTCGAGAATTTCGGCTTTCGGGTGCTTGAGGAAATGCCGACCGCGCTCGGCGGCGGAGCGCTCGGCTTCATCCACGATTTCCGGCTGGAGATCGGCAACGAAGCCAATCTCAAGCCGATCCTCGACCGGGTCGGCGAGATCGAGCAGGCGATCGCCTGCGTGCTCAGCGGCGCCTCGGAAGACGACGAGTTCAACCAGCTGACCTTGTTCGCCGGTCTCGACGCCAAGCCGGTGCAGTGGCTGCGCGCCTGGTTCCGCTATTTGCGGCAGACCGGGAGCGCGTTCGGGCTGGTGACCGTGGTCGACGCTCTGCGCCGGGCGCCGAAAGCGACGACCGCGCTGATCGGGCTGTTCGTCGCTCGCCACGACCCCGCCGCGAGCAGCCGGCGCGATTCGCAGGTCGCCAAGCGGCGCGAGCAGTTCGATGACGCGCTGGCGCGGGTCCGCTCGATCGACGACGACCGGATCCTGCGCCGGTTGCGCTCGCTGGTCGAGGCGACCGTGCGCACCAACGCCTTTTCGGAAGCGGCGCGCGAAGCGGTCGCGTTCAAGATCGATTCGGCGATGGTACCGGGCCTTCCGGCGCCAGTGCCGTGGCGCGAAATCTGGGTCTATTCGCCGCGCGTCGAGGGCATCCATCTGCGCGGCGGGCCGATCGCCCGCGGCGGCATCCGCTGGTCGGACCGGCGCGACGATTTCCGGACCGAAATCCTCGGCCTGATGAAGGCGCAGATGGTCAAGAATGCGGTCATCGTCCCGACCGGCGCCAAGGGCGGCTTCTATCCCAAGCAGCTGCCGCCGGCGACGAGCCGCGACGCGTGGCTCGCCGAGGGCACCGAAAGCTACCGGATCTTCATCCGGTCCTGCCTGTCGATCACCGACAATCTGGTCAACGACAAGCCGGTCCATCCTGAAAGCGTCGTCATTCACGACGGCGACGACCCCTATTTCGTGGTCGCCGCCGACAAGGGCACCGCGGCTTTCTCCGACATCGCCAACGCGATTGCGCTGGAGCGCAACTTCTGGCTCGGCGACGCCTTCGCCAGCGGCGGTTCCAACGGTTACGACCACAAGGCGATGGGAATCACCGCCCGGGGCGCGTGGATCTCGGTCCAGCGCCACTTTCTCGAGCTGAGAGTCGACGTGCAATCCGATCCGATCACGGTCGTCGGCTGCGGCGACATGTCGGGCGACGTGTTCGGCAACGGCATGCTGCAGTCGAAAGCCATCAAGCTGATTGCCGCGTTCGACCACCGGCACATCTTCATCGACCCGAACCCGGATCCGGCAAGAAGCTGGACCGAACGCAGGCGGCTGTTCCAGCTGCCGCGGTCGAGCTGGGACGATTACGACCGCTCGCTGATCTCCAAGGGCGGCAGCATCTATCCACGCACCCAGAAATCCATCAGCCTGTCGAAACAGGAGCGCGAGGCGCTCGGAATCGACGCCGCCACCATTGACCCGGCGGGCTTGATCAACGCGATCCTCAGGAGCCCGGTCGACCTGATCTGGTTCGGCGGCATCGGCACCTACGTCAAGGCATCGACGCAAACGCAGGCCGAGGTCGGCGACCCCGCGAACGACGCATTGCGCGCCGACGCCGGCGACGTTCGCGCGAGGGCCATCGGCGAGGGCGCCAATTTGGCGATCACCCAGGCCGGGCGGATCGAGTTCGCCGACCGCGGCGGCCGGATCAACACCGACTTCATCGACAACAGCGCCGGCGTCGATTGCTCGGACAATGAGGTCAACATCAAGATCCCGCTCAACCGCGAGATGCGCGAGGGACGGCTGTCGCTGGCCAGGCGCAACTCGCTGCTGGCGCGGATGACCGACGAGGTCGCCTAGATCGTGCTCGAGGACAACCGGTTGCAGAGCCTCGCGTTGTCGATCGCCGAGAGCGGCGGAGCGTTCGCGGTGCCCGGGCAAGTGCGCACCATCGAGCTGCTCGAGGCCGCCGGGCGGCTCGACCGCAAGGTCGAAGGGCTGGCGAGCAGCGAGGAGCTGCTTCGCCGTGTCCAGGAAGGTCGCGGGATGATGCGTCCTGAGCTCGCCGTCGTTCTGTCGATGTCCAAGATCGTCCTCCAGGACGCGGCCGAGCAGCTCCGCCTCGCCGACGACAAATTGCTCGAGGCGCAGCTGTTCGACGCGTTTCCAAAGCCGATGCGCAAGGCCCACGCCGATGCGATCCGAACGCACCGGCTGCGCCACGAAATCCTCGGCACAAAAGCCGCCAACCGCTTCGTCAACAGGCTCGGACCGAGCATGGCGATGGAACTGACCGAGGAGGAAGGCGCCTCGCTCGGCCAGGTGATCGCCGCGTTCCTGGTCGTCGAGCGGCTGCTCGACCTCGACCAATTGTGGGACCAGATCGACTGCGCCGCGCTGCCCGAGGCGGTGCGCATCGAACTGTTCGCGATCGCCGCCAGCAGCGTTCGTTCGCATCTGTCGGACATATTGCGCTCGGCTGGCGGCGAGACCCGGGTCAGCGCTTTGTGCAAGCTGTACGAACCGGGCGTGCGAAAGATCGCCAGCGCGACGACCAAGCTGATCTGGGCCGAAGTGCGCAACGAGGCGGCCCTCCGCCGCGACCGGCTGCTGGCGCTCGGAGCGAGCGAGGAAATCGTCCGCGGGCTGGTCCGGCTATTCGAGCTCGACGGGGTGTTCGGGCTCGCCGCGCTGGCGGCTCGGCGCAAGGT
>JBPCQE010000075.1:0-12017 GCA_050998435.1 Sphingomicrobium sp.
GGGTGGTCGCGCAGCAGGCGGTGTCGGCGGCGGTCGCCGCGCGCGGCCCGACGACTCGGGCGCTCGGCGACATCGACGCGCTCGCCGCCGCCGCCCTGGCGGGACAAGGCGGGATCGCGCCGACCGACCTCGCTGCGATCGAAGCCGCCGCGGCCGAGGTCGCGGCGATCGACCGCCGTCATTCGCAGATGATCGACGCGCTCCAGGCCCGCCTCGGCGGTTAGCCGTTCAGGAGTTTCGCTGCATCCAGTGCGTGATAGGTGAGGACTCCGGTTGCTCCAGCCCGCTTGAAGGCGATCAGCGTCTCGAGCAGCAGCGCGTCGCGCTCGCCCACGCCGGCCGCCGCCGCGGCCTCGATCATCGCATGCTCGCCCGACACCTGGTAGGCGAAGGTCGGAACCCCGAACCGCTCCTTCACCCGGGCGATGACGTCGAGATAAGGCAGCCCCGGCTTGACCATCACCATGTCGGCGCCCTCGGCGATGTCGAGCGCCACCTCGCGCAGCGCCTCGTCGCTGTTCGCCGGGTCCATCTGGTAGCCGCGCTTGTCGCCCTTCAGCCGCCCCGCCGAGCCGACCGCGTCGCGGAACGGACCGTAAAAGGCCGACGCATATTTCGCCGCATGGGCCATGATCGCGACGTCGCAATATCCCGCCGTCTCCAGGGCCTGGCGGATCGCTCCGACGCGCCCGTCCATCATGTCGGACGGCGCGATGATGTCGGCGCCCGCGGCCGCCTGCACCAGCGCCTGCTGGGCGAGGATCGCGACCGACTCGTCGTTGCGGACGCAGCCGCGCTCGTCGACGACCCCGTCGTGGCCGTGGCTGGTGTAGGGATCGAGCGCGACGTCGGTCAGCACACCGACCTCCGGCACCGCGCTCTTGATCGCCTGGATCGCCCGGCAGATCAGATTGCCCGGGTTGAGCGCTTCGCGGGCGTCGTCGGTGCGCAAGCTTTCGGGCGTGTTGGGGAACAAAGCGACGCACGGAATGCCGAGGTCCGCCGCTTGCCTCGCCCGATCGGCGAGCCGGTCGACGCTCCAGCGGCTGACCCCGCGCAGCGACTCGATCGGCTCCTCGCACCCCTGTCCTTCGCAGACGAACATCGGCAGGATCAGGTCGCTGACATGCAGCCGATGCTCGGCGAGCATGTCGCGCATCCACGGGCTCGCTCGGCCGCGCCGCATGCGCAGCGCCGGGTAGGATGGCTGGGTCATTCAGTTCCTTTTATCGTCATTCCCGCACAGGGCACCCATCAAAGTATTACTTTGATGGGACCCGATCGCGGGAACCTAGTTGCTGGGCCCCCGCTTACGCGAGGGTGACGAAGACCCGAAACCTCCCCAGCCAGGCGATCCTGATCGTCAATACCGCTAGCCGCACCGGCGCCGACGCGTTCGCCGAGGCGCGCGACAAGCTCAAGGCCGCCGGCGTCGAGCTGCTCAGCGCCAAGGCGGTCAAGAACCCCGAGCGCATGGGCGCCGCGATCAAGTCCGCGATCAAGCGCGCGCCGATGGTGATCGTCGGCGGCGGCGACGGCTCGCTTTCGTCCTCGGTCGACCATTTCATGGGCACGGACACGATCCTCGCCATCCTGCCGCTGGGCACTGCGAACAGCTTCGCCCGGACGCTCGGCATTCCGCTCGAGCTGGACGGCGCGGTCGAGGTGATCGCAGGAGGCGAGCCGCGCAAGATCGACGTCGGCTGCATCAACGGCGAGCATTTCCTCAACGCCGCCGCGCTCGGGCTCGCGCCCAAAGTCGCCGAAAGCGTCCCGCACGGCCTCAAGCGGTCGCTCGGTCGTTTCGGCTATCTACTCTGGGCCGGCTGGTCCGCGGCCAATTTCAACGCCTTCCGGCTGAAGGTCGAGGACGGTCGCCGGATCCATCGCATGTGGGCGACCGAGGTGCGGATCGCCAACGGCCGCTTCCACGGCGGCGTGGAGCTGATCGAAAGCGCCGACGTCGAGAGCGGCGAGATCGTCGTCCAGGCGGTCCGCGGCCGAAGCGTCTTGGGGCTGGGCTGGAGCTATATCGCCTCGGCGCTGAAGCTCAAGGCGCGCCACCAGACGACGCGCGAATTCCGCGGCCGCAAACTGACCGTGACGACCCGGCCGCCGATGCAGGTGTCGATCGACGGCGAGCTCGGAGCGACCACTCCGCTCCAGGTCAGCGCGATCCCCGACACGGTCATGGTCGCCGCGCCGCGCGAAGCGAATGCCTAGCCGAGCCGCGCCAGCGCCGCCGCCAGCCGCTCGGCCTCGGCCGCGCGCTCGGCGTGATCGGAGCGCGCTTTCTCGACCGCCTCGGGCTTGGCGCGCTCGGTGAACGCCGGGTTATCGAGCCGCGCGGCGAGGCTGTCGCGCTCCTTCTCGGCAGCTGCGCCGGCCTTCAAGAGGCGCATGCGCTCCGAATCCAGATCGATGTGCTCGGCCAGCGGAAACGCGTAGGTGATTCCGTCCACGGCGATCTGCGCCGATCCGTCCGGCGGTGCGTCAATCGAGCGTGCAGCACCCAGCTTCGCCATTCGGGCGAGGATCGCCGCTTGCCGGTTGACGCGATCGACGTCGTCGCCCGAACCCCCGACCACGAGCGGCTCGAGCGTCGCGCTCCACGGCACGTTGAGTTCGGCCCGCATCGCTCGTGTCTGGCCGACAAGCTCGACTAGCCAGTCGATATCCGCCTTCGCGTCGGAATCAACCGCGGCCTCCGGGTCCGGCCACTTGGCGACGATCAGCTCGTAGGGCCTTGTCCCCATCGCTCCCCACAGCTCCTCGGTGACGAACGGCATGAACGGGTGGAGCATCACCAGGATCTGGTCGAACGCCCAGGCGGCGACCGCTCGCGTCTCCGCGTCGAAAGCGCCCTTCACCAGCTCGACATACCAGTCGCAAAAGGTGCCCCAGGTGAAATGGTAGATGGCGTCGGCCATGTCGTCGAAGCGCAGCTCGGCGAACGCCTTGTCGAGCCTGGCCAAAGTCTCGACCACCTCGCCGATGATCCAGCGGTTGACCGGCAGCTCGGCCTCCGGAGCGGCGATGCTTTGGCTCGCCCCGACGCCGTTCATCTGCAGGAATCGCGCCGCGTTCCACAGCTTGGTGGCGAAGTTGCGGTAGCCCTCGACGCGCTTCTCATCGAGCTTGATGTCGCGCCCCTGGCTTTCCATCGCCGCCAGAGTGAAGCGCAGCGCGTCGGCGCCGTAGCGGTCGATCAGGCCCAGTGGGTCGACGGTATTGCCCTTCGACTTGGACATCTTTTGGCCGGCGGCGTCGCGGACGAGGCCGTGCAGGTACAGCGTCTTCCAGGGCGGCTCGCCCAGGAACTCGATGCCCTGCATCGCCATTCGGGCGTCCCAGAAAAACAGGATATCGAAGCCGGAGATCAGCACGTCGTTCGGGTAGTGGCGCTTCAAGTCCGCGGTCTCGTCGGGCCAGCCGAGCGTCGCGAACGGCCACAAAGCCGACGAGAACCAGGTGTCGAGGACATCCTCGTCCTGCCGAAGCGGCTTGCCCCCGGCCTCGCGCTGCGCCTCCTCTTCGGTCCCGGCGACGTACACCTTGCCGTCCTCGTCGAACCAAGCGGGAATGCGGTGCCCCCACCACAATTGCCGCGACACGCACCACGGCTGGATGTTCTCGAGCCAGTTGAACCAGGTTTTCTTCCAGGTCTCGGGCACGATCCTGATCGCTCCCGAGCGGGTCGCTTCGAGGACCGGGCCGGCGAGCTTGGCCGCATCGACATACCATTGGTCGGTCAGCCACGGCTCGATCACCGCGCCCGAGCGGTCGCCGTGGGGAGTCGCGACGATGCGCTCCTCGACCTTCTCCAGAGCGCCTTCCGCCTCGAGCAACTCGACCACGCGCTTTCGCGCCTCGAAACGGTCGAGGCCGAGCAATCCTCCCGGCACCAGCCCGTCCGCGGTCTGGACCAGCTGCGCCTCGGCATCGAGCATGTTGAGCATCTCGGCCGGCTTGAACCCGGCGCGCTTGCCGACCTCGAAGTCGTTGAAGTCGTGGCCCGGAGTGATCTTGACCGCGCCGGACCCAAGCTTGGGGTCGGCATGCTCGTCGGCGACGATCGGGATCAGCCGGCCGGTGATCGGGTGGCGGACCTGCTTGCCGACCAAAGCCCGATAGCGCTCGTCGTCGGGGTGCACCGCCACCGCCATGTCGGCGAGCATCGTCTCGGGGCGCGTCGTCGCGACCGAGACATGGCCGCTGCCGTCCGCGAGCGGGTAGCGGATGTGCCAGAAATGGCCCTGGACCTCGCGGGTCTCGACCTCGAGGTCGCTGATCGCGCTCTGGAATTGCGGGTCCCAATTGACCAGCCGCTTGTCGCGATAGGCCAGCCCGCGGCGATGGAGTTCGACGAATATTTTGGTGACGGCGCGATAGAAGCCCTCGTCCATGGTGAAGCGCTCGTTGGCCCAGTCGCACGAAGCCCCCAAGCGCCGCAGCTGGCGGGTGATCTGGCCGCCGCTTTCTTCCTTCCACGCCCAGACCTTCTCGACGAACTCGTCGCGGGTGAAGTCAGTGCGCTTTTGCTGGTGCAGCGCCATGTTGCGCTCGACGACCATCTGGGTGGCGATCCCGGCATGGTCCATTCCGACCACCCAGCGCGCGTCCTTGCCCCGCATCCGCGCGTGGCGAGTCAAAATGTCCTGCAGAGTGTTGTCGAGCGCATGGCCGATGTGCAGCGAGCCGGTGACGTTGGGCGGCGGCATGACGATGGTCCACGGCTCGGCGTCGCCGCGCTCGGGCCGGAACAGGCCGCGCTGCTCCCAATGCTCGTACCAGCGCTGCTCGATCGGGCCGGGCTCGAAGGTCTTGGCAAGCGAGGTCATCGGCCCGCGCCTAACCGCGCTGCACCGCAGCATCAACCTTCGGCGGCGATTGGATGCCCTAAAGCGGGCGCCCGGTGATGCGGGTGATCTCGCGCTTGACATGCTCGTCGACGATGCCGGGCAGATGATCGTCGAGCCATTGCTTGAGGATCGGCCGGAGCATTTCGCGGAGCATCTCCTCGAGCGGGTTGACCGGCGGCGCCGCGGGAACGCTGGCGGCGATGGTCGACAGGGTCTCAAGCGAATGGCGGCTGGTCTTGGCGATCCCCTCGTCGACCAGCGGCGGGCCCAGATCGAGCGGCGGCGCCAGCGGCTCGTCGAGCTCGAGCACTTCCTCGCCGTCGTCCTCGGAATACGCCTCCGGCTGCGCTTCCGGCGGCGGGGCGGCCGTGCGCAGGTCTTTCTCCTCGGCGATCACCTTCTTGATCGACGCCAATATGTCTTCCATCGACGGTTCGCGGCCGGGCGACTGCATGGCGAAAGGCTATCGCTTATTGCGGCGGCGGTGTCACCCCTTCGGGGAGCGGCGGCGCCTCGATCGGGGTCACGGTGCGGGTCGCGACCGGGTCGTGGCGGCGATCGTTGGCCCAGTCGTTCCAGTTTCCGGAAACGCGGCGGTAGTTGCCGAGCGGGTCGTAGAGCGGACCGCCGTCGAGCCCGAGATCGTCG
Source organism: Sphingomicrobium sp. (assembly GCA_050998435.1). Lineage (GTDB taxonomy): Bacteria > Pseudomonadota > Alphaproteobacteria > Sphingomonadales > Sphingomonadaceae > Sphingomicrobium. The sequence goes on from JBPCQE010000075.1 coordinate 5,511, forward strand.
GCCTCGGCCTGGCCCATCGCGTTCAGCAGCTGGAAGCCGGCGACATAGGCGTCGCGCCGGGCGGTCACCAGCGCGACTTGCGCATTCAGCAGCTCCTGCTCGGCGTTGAGCACTTCGAGCACGGTCCGAGTGCCGACGCTTTGCTCGGCACGGGCGCCTTCGAGCGCCAGCTCGTTGGCGCTGACCGCGACGACGTTGGACGCGATCGCGTTCTGCGCCGCCTGATAGCTGGCGAAGGCCGACCGGGTGTTGGAGACCACCGCCCGCTCGGTGGCGATCATCTGCTCGAAAAACTGACCCTCGAGCGCCTGGGCCGCACGAATCCGGGCCGCCGGGAGGCCGCCCTGGTAGAGCGGGATGCGCGCGTTGAGGCCCACGCTGGTCTGGGTGCCGGTGCTCGGCAACGGGCCCTCGTTGCCGCCGAGCGCATTGATGTAATCGCCGCTGACCACCCCGGAGACGGTTGGCAGCCGGCCCGCCCGGGCGACGCGGACGTCGAACCCGGCCGCCGAAGCCTGGCGGGTGACGGCGATCAGGTCGGGGTTGTTGGCGAGCGCGATGCGCACCGCTTCGTCCGCAGTCGCGGGCAGCGGCGGCAGCGGTGGCGGCGGGGCCAGCGCGTCGGGGCGCCTGCCGATCACCCGCCGGTAATTCTCCTCGCTCGAAGTCAGCCTGCCCTGCGCGGTGGCGAAATTCGCCCGGCCGAGCTGCAGCCGCGCCTCGGACTGGGCGACGTCGGTGCGGGTCAGATCGCCGATCTCGAACCGGTCGCGCGTCGCCTCCAGATTGGTGCCGAGCACTCGGACGTTGTTGGCGTTCAATTCGACGATCGCCCGGTCGCGGATCACGTCCATGTAAGCGGCGACGGCCTCGGTGAACACGTCCCCCTCGACCGCCCTGAGCGTCGCTCGACCAGCCTCGACACGGGTCTGGGCGGCACGAACGCTGTTACGGACGCTGCCGCCGTTGAAAAAAGGGTAGCTGAGGTCGACTCCCACCGACAGGTTGGGGCCCTTGCCGCCGGTGTCGAGGATGCCGCTCCGGGTGAGATCGCGGTTGAGGCCGGCCACCGCGCTGACCTGCGGCCGCCCGGCGGCTCGGGCGATCGCGACGTTGGCGTCGGTGCCGCGCAGCGCCTCGCGCTGGCCGGTGATCGTCGGGTTGCTCTGATAGGTCGACAGCAACGCCTCGCGCAGCGTGTCGGCCGATGCGGTTCCGGCCATCAGCGCCGCCGCCAGCGACCCCAGTGCAAGCTTGCGCAACACCTTGCTCACCTTTCGAACCTGAAACCCTGGGGCCGAGTGAAGCCCGGAAGAGCGGCGACTCCGGCGTCGCCAATCGACAGATATCCGAACGCGCCGGCGACCTTCTCGCCGACGATCAGCCGGGTGATCCCGCCTTCGGCAAGCGCCGCTCCGAGCCGCCCGCCCTCGGCCAGCTGATCGACGATCTCCTCTGGAATGAACTCGACCGCGCCGTCGATAATGATCAGATCGTAGGGCGCTCCGCCATCGTGCCCGGCCTCAAGCGGTCCTTCGACAGTCTTGATTCCCAGGTCGCGAGCGCGCGCAACCAGCTCGGGCGAGCTTTCGAGCGCAACCACCTCGCAGCCGACCGCGGCCAGCACCGCAGCCGTATATCCGGCGCCGGCGCCGACGACGAGCGCTCGCTCGCCGTGTTGCGGAGTCATCTCGGTCAGCAGCTGGCCGAGCACTGCGGGCGCCGCCAAAAATCGCCCGCCGCCGATCGGCAGCGATCGGTCGGCATAAGCGAGCGGCCGGTTGTCCTCGGGCACGAACTGCTCGCGGGCGACCGACCCCATCGCCTCGAGCACCGCGGGATCGCTAACCCCGACGGGGCGCAGCTGGTTCTCGACCATCGCCCGCCGAGCGGCCGCGAAGTCGGGGATTGGGAGCTGGACCGTCATAGCTGTTATATGCCGCTAACACACCTTCGATGCAAGGCTGCTCTTATCGGCAGCTTGCCGCCGAGCCAACCGCCGTTGGTCGAACGACGACCGGCTTCCGTCAATTGCCGGGCGCGCGCGCTGCGGGGAGCGGAGCTGAATTGGCGGGCGGGTTGACGCTTGACGGCAGCGGCGAACCCACCGACATGGCTCGCCTCGGCCCGATGGCGGAGTGGTTACGCAGAGGACTGCAAATCCTCGCACGCCGGTTCGATTCCGGCTCGGGCCTCCACTCATTAAGCTACTGATAACCCAGCGGAAATTGCCACTACCTGCCTTGTCTCTGGCTGGTCAGGAATAGCGGGGGTGTGTAGCTCCGGTGTAACTGCGTCAGAAAAACTGCCGTCGAGTGCGCTGATCGCGGCGTCGATATGTCCGCCGTGCACATTCACATAGCGCAGGACCATGGTCAGCGTCTTGTGCCCGCTGATCACTGCAACATCCCAAATATGCACCGGCTTCCGGACGGAAAGTTTTCGCGATGCAGCGGCTTCCCCAAGCCACTGCAATGCGCGCGTTGCCCTGCAACATGCTCTCTGTGAGAGCGCATCGGCCAGCGAGCCGCACGGCTGGGAAACCTTGCCCATTTCCGTGTTTATGTCATGAGTGCGGACGTGCTTCCGCAGTGCTTGCTCCGACCTGCGGACTGCGCTCCCTGTCAAAGCGGAGCCGCAGATGTGAACTTAGCAGGCCCATCCCCTTGGAGGTTAGGAAGCGACGGAGGCTGCCCTACTACGAAGGACTTATTCAGCATTTTTCGGAATTGTTCCCTCACCGATTACCCCACACAGTAGCAAGCGCGGACCGAAGGTGCCTAATGCCCGCTTTCGGCCGATTGCGCTGAGCCAGCGGTGGGCGTAGCGTCGAAAATCTTCGACCTCGCGACGATACTGACCGGCGAGGGGCTGAGTGAATTCACGCCTGACCTCCCAACCAATTCCAGGCACCGATTACGGATGAGCTCGCGCAAAGGCTGCAGCAGCGCCGAACAGGCCCGGTTGCGGGTGGATGATCAGCTTAACTGGAATTGCCTCCATGCGGCGCTCGAAGCGGCCCTTGGCTATGAACCGATCGTCAAAGCCTGAATTGTGGAGATGGTCGCGGAGCCGGTGCCCGAGCCCGCCGGCAATGACCACTGCGTTGGCGCCGTGGGCCAGCGCCAGGTCACCGGCGACCGCGCCGAGGGAAAGGCAGAAACGGTCTAGTGCAGCGGCGGCGAGCGTGTCGCTGCCTTCGAGTGCGGCGGTCCATAGCGCCTGGCCCTCGGGCGGAGTGACCGCCCTCCCCTCAATCGCGGCGAGCGCGGTGTAGATGTTAACAAGCCCCGAGCCGCTGACGATCCGTTCTACTGATACGCGGCGGAAGCTGCGGCGCAGATAACCGAGGATGCGGTCTTCCAGGCTGTCGAGCGGCGCGAAGTCGACGTGGCCTCCTTCGGTCTCGATTACGTGGGCGTGCTCGCCGGTCTTGAGTAGTTGCGCGACCCCAAGTCCCGTGCCAGGACCGAGAATCGTCGTCACGCCCTGGCTGGGCAGCGGCACGGCGGGTCCGCAGAGGTGGAGGTAATGCTCGTCGCCAAGCTCCGCAACCGCGTGAGCGATCGCTCCGAAATCGTTGACAATGCGATACTGCGTGACGCCGAGCTTCTCTTCGATCAGGGCGGGCCGGATAATCCAAGGATTGTTGGTCAGCTTCAGCAGCTCGCCCCCGACCGGCCCGGCAAATGCGATCCCGAGGCCGTCCGGAAGCTCGTGGCCCGCTTGCAGGCCGAATTGCTCCCAGGCAATGCGGAAGGTCGCATGGTCGGCAGTTCGGAGAGTCACCGCTTGGCCCAGCGAAACCACGTGGCCCGAGTCGATCTCGGCAAGGGCGAAGCGCGCGTGGGTGCCTCCGATGTCGGTCACGGCGATAGTTCGGCTCATGCGACCTACCTTAGACGCGGTCGGATGGTGAGTGCATCCCTATCGACCATCGCGCGGCGGAAGCAGGAAGCGCAGCGGGATTTCGACGCGCGAGGCCCAGCTGATTTCGTTGTGCGCCTGGCCGGGGAAATTGCGGCTGATCCAGTTGACACTGGGGCGGTAGCCGCGGCGGGCGACTACCCAGTCGATCCGCTGCTGGTAGCGGGCGTAAACCGCGTCCAAAGTCTCGCTACCGTGGTCGAAGTACAGGCGGTGTGTCCGCGGCGACGGCGGAGACGGCGCGAGATAACGCTCGAACGCCGCCGACACCGTCTCATATTCGTAGTCGCTGAGAGTCTTGCCTTTCGGCGGAATCATCAGCGGCCAATGGGTCGACACCATGCCCGCGCCGCCGAACACCTGCGGATATTCGTTGATCGCGTAGAGCGAGATCAACGCGCCCATCGAGGAGCCCATGATGACCGTGTTCGCGCGGTCGCTCCGCACATTATAACTGCGGTCGATGCGCGGCTTCAGTTCGCGGACGATGAAGTTCAGATAGCCGTCCGACAGCGGACCGCCGCCGTACAGGCCGCGCACGCGTTCCATATAGGCAGGCGGCAGGTGCCTGAACGCCTTTGAAGGCACATATTCGCGCAGCCGCTTGGGCGTGTTCCAGATCGCGACGACGATCGTCGGCCGGACCTTGTTCTGAGCAATCAGGCGGCCGAGCGCCTCGTCGATCTTCCACTCCATGCCGCCGTACCCGGTCTTAGGATCGAACAAATTCTGGCCGTCGTGCATGTAGAGCACCGAATGCTTCGGCCCGCCCGGACGGTAGCTGCCCGGCAGCCAGACGGTGACCTTGCGCGGATCGGCGTAGCGCGATTGCACGACGCCGAGGTCGTCGAGGTTGCCCTCCGAAATGCCGGCCGCCGCCGGGACGGCCGCGAGCAATATTGCCAGGAATGCCGCGAGCCGAAGGATCACGCGGCGTCCTCGAGCATTCCGAGTGCCTCGGCGTGCGGCGGAAAGGCCTTCGCCCAGTCTGCGACCAAGCGGTCGATTTCGTCCATGTCGACCAAAGCGACGTCGAGCCCGGGCGAGCTGAGCTTCGACTCGTCGGGAAAATTGCCATAGCCGGCCAGCATGCAGTGCCACGACACCGCGCTGTAATAGCCGCCGATGTCCTGCTCGGCGACTTCGCGGTCGAGTTCGGCACCGGTGAACCAGGCGCTCATGATGCCCTTAAGGCTGTCCGACAGCTGGGTCATCGCTCCGGCGTCGCACCAATAGTCGGTGTCGCGGCGAAGCGGCGTCCGGTAGTGGCAGACGATATAGTCCCGGATGCCTTCGTAGCGCCGGGCCGTGGCGTCGTTGAAGTGGTCGTGTGCCGCCTCACCCATTCGGCCGGAATCGACCTCGGCGATGAATCCTTCGACCGTCGTCAGGACAATGTGCAGAGCGGTGGCTTCGAGCGGCTCGAGGAAGCCTTGGGCCAGTCCGATCGCCAAGCAGTTCCTGACCCAGCTGCGCTCGACCCGGCCGACTCGCATTTCCAGGTGGCGGACCTCGGCCTCGGCCGCGAGCCCGAGATGCGCTCGAAGCTCGGCCGCGGCGGCGTCGCGATCGAGGTAGCGCGACGAATAGACGTAGCCGTTGCCGATCCGGTTGGTCAGCGGAATGTGCCAGATCCAGCCGGCGGTTTTCGCCGTCGCCAGGGTGCAGCAGCCGGGGCCTTCCGGCGGCAGCGGGGTCGGAGCGACAACCGCCCGGTCGTTGAACAGATTGTCGGCGAACGATCGCCGCGGCTCGCCGAGCGACTGCTCGATGATCATGGCCCGAAAGCCGCTCGCATCGACGAAGAAATCGGCTTCGAAGCGGCGGCCGTCATCGGCCTCGAGGGCAAGGACCTCGCCGCCCTCCCCCAGCTCGACCGAGGCGATCTTCGCGTCGACATGCTCGACTCCGCGACCTGTCGCGACCTCCTTCAGGTAACGGCCGAGCAGCACCGCGTCGAAATGATAGCCGTAGCTCGCCTGGAACGGGGCATCGGCCGCGGCGACCGGCGCCCGGCGCTGCTGTGCGATCGCGCTGTTGAGGAAAAAGCGGTCGGGGTGCGCCCAGACGTCGCGGCCGGTCCGGCGCGCCTGCGTGTTGAAGAAGAATCTGTTGGCGGTGCGCGCGTCGGCGGTTGTCGGAAACGGATGGAAATAGCTTTCGAAGCCGGGCCGGTCCGACCAGCCGACGAAGCCGATTCCCGCCTTGTAGGTTGCATTACAGCGCGGCATCCATTCGTGCTCGGAAATGCCGATGGCGTCGAAGAACGCCTTGAGTTGCGGTGTCGACCCCTCGCCGACGCCGATGATCCCGATCTCGCTCGATTCGATCAGCGCGACGCGCGTCCCGAGCGTGCCCCATCGGTGCTGGAAGAGGTTAGCGGCCATCCAGCCGGCGGTACCGCCGCCGAGGATCAGGATCGAAGCGGGCCGGCCGCCGTCGCTCACCGCGTGGCCATTATCGCTTGAGGGCCACGAGCCGCACCGCCGCACCGCCGCCGGGAGCGATCCTGAGCGCGAGGCGGTCACCACTGGTCACGGTTCGCTTTTCGATGACGATGTCGCGCGGGTTGGTGCGATA
>JBPCQE010000172.1:0-13154 GCA_050998435.1 Sphingomicrobium sp.
TGTGGGACAAGGTCGCCCTCGTGCTCGGCGCCGAAGACCAGTCGCAGGCCGCCGAGATCGAGTGCGCGGTGCGCTGGATCCGCGATGGCCGCTACGGCCTCGAGTTCGCCCACGAGACGCAGGTCGACTGCGACCGCGAGACTCTCGACGAATTGCTTCGCCAGGTGATCCGCAACAGCTTTCCGGGCGTCGACTTCAAGCTTCGAGCGGCGACTCCCGTCGAGGCCGAGGAGCCCGAGGACAAGCGTGGCGGAACCCGCCATCCGATGATCTGGAACGGCATCCTGCATCACGACTACGAATGGGAAGTCGTTCGGCTGCGCAATATCTCGCGGCTCGGAGCGCTGATCGAATGCCCGGCCAAACCGCCGGCCGGGGTCACCGTCTATCTCGACCTCGCCGAGGCGGGGAAGATCGCCGCGACGGTCAGCTGGTCACGCGGCGACCAGTGCGGCTTGTCGTTCCACGAGCCGTTCGACGTCCGCAGCCTGGCCAGGATCGCCCCCGACGTCGCCGCCCGGCAGGGCTATCGCTCCCCGTTCGGCGAAGTCGGGCAGAGCGACCAGTCGCCATGGGCGCCGCAATGGGACCGGCTGTCGCTCGACGAGCTCGGGAAAAACCTCGGCCGCTGATTCAGCTCTTTCGGCGTCCGGTCAGCGACCGAAGTTCCGCCTCGCTCTCTTCGAACGTACGAAGCACGCCCTCCGGCGGGAGTGACCCGGCAAGACTGACGAGAATCGCGGCGAGGCCCCCGAGAATGAATCCGGGCACGATCTCGTAAATCAGCGAACTGAGAGTAGCTTTATTCTCCAGCACCGGCGCGTAGATCCAAAACAGGACGGTCGCTGCTCCGACCACGATGCCCGTGAGTGCGCCGTTCCGGGTCAGCCGTCGCCAGGTCAGCGACAGGATCACGACCGGCCCGAAGGCGGCGCCGAACCCGGCCCAGGCGTTGGCGACGAGGCCCAGAATCGTGTTGTCAGGATCATAGGCGAGCCAGATCGCGACAAGCGCCACGAGGAGCACGCTGGCACGGCCAACCGTCACCAGCTCCGTCTGGCTCGCCGCCTGGCGCAAGTAGATGTGGTAGAAATCCTCGGTCAGCGAGCTAGACGAGACCAGCAGCTGGGAGGAAATTGTACTCATGATGGCGGCTAACAGTGCGGCCAGCAGGAAGCCGGTGATCAGCGGATCGAACAGCACGTCGGCCAGCAGGATGAAAATCGTCTCGGGATCGTCGAGTGACGTGCCTGTCCGGACCACGTAGGCGGCTCCGATCAAGCCGGTTGCCAGCGCCCCGATCAGCGCAACGCCCATCCAGGTCATGCCGATGTTGCGCATCGCCGGAACATCGCGAACCGAACGAACCGCCATGAAGCGGACGATGATGTGCGGCTGACCGAAATAGCCGAGCCCCCAGGCGAGCGAGGAGATGACCGCCAGCGCAGTCATGTCGGCCATCATGTCGAACGCTCCGGGCTTCGCGGCTTCCAGCGCGCCGGTGAATTGCCACCCGAGATTCGAGAAGGCGACGACCGGGAGCAGCACCAAGGCCACGAACATGATGCAGCCCTGCACGAAATCGGTGAGGCTGACGGCGAGGAATCCGCCGAACAGCGTGTATGCCACCACAACGCCGGCGGTGATCCACAGACCCAGCGCATAGTCGGCCCCAAAAGCGCTTTCGAACAGCTTGCCGCCGGCGACGATGCCCGCCGAGGTGTAGAGCGTGAAGAAGATGATGATGACCACCGAAGCGATTACCCGAAGCGCATGGCTGCGGTCCTCGAAGCGCTTCTCGAAAAACTCCGGGATAGTGATGGAATCGCCGGTGCGCTCGGTATGGACGCGCAGGCGCGGCGCGACGATAATGTAGTTCAGCAACGCCCCGACGAAGAGGCCGATCGCAATCCAGCTGGCGCTCAGCCCCGCAACGAAAGCCGCTCCGGGAAGCCCGAGCAGCAGCCAGCCCGACATATCCGAAGCCCCGGCCGAGAGCGCCGCAACCGCAGGGCTGAGCTTGCGCCCCCCAAGCAAATAGCCCTCGATGTCGTCGGTCGATTTCCTCCATGCCCACAGCCCGATGCCGAGCATCGCAATGAAGTAGACCGCGAGCGATACGAGAACGCCGGTTTCCATTAAGCGGTGACTCCTCTTGGCGATGTGACAGACGCGTCGGATAGTGGAAATTCGCGCTGATCAGCATCCAGCACATGCAGCACCCGCTGGGCAATAAGGAATGGGAACTGCCGCGGCGCGGCACGCATCGCCCTAGGCGGTCAATTGCTCGGCCGGCTCGCCCAGAAACGTCCCGTGGCTTTTTAGGATGGTTTCCTTGGTGGTTCTGCCGCTGTTCGTTGCATGCAGGAAGGCATAGGCGCGGACGTTGGCCCGAGCTTCCCGAACGCGATCGGAGAAGTCGGCTGTGTCGGACGGGAACAGCGCAGGAAAATTCGAGCGCACCCCGCGAAGCACGATCAGCGACCCTTCGACGTCCGGAGCGCTCTTGCCGGAATAATGGTCGTGGATGCACGACAGGAGGGCTCGGGCGGTGTCATACTGGAGGGGGTCGTTGTCTTCGGACGGCGCGACCGGAAGGCCCAGCGCCGCCACCCCGCGCTCGTCGCCCGGCAGGAAGATCGTGTTCCACGGGCGGTACGGCGACAGGTCGAGATGCTGCCGAAGCCAAGGGGCGAATTCCGCCCGCCACAGGCTGTCCGGAAGCAAATGGACCGGCACGATCGGAAAGTCGGAAACGCTGTTGAGCGCCTCGGTAGCCGACCGCATCCGCGCCTGGTCCTCGGCCAGCAGCACCGACACGGGTTGCAGATTGGGCGCCTGGTTGCGCGGATCGTCGGGGGCGTACTCCATCTTGCGCAGGAACTCCCCCCGCTCGCCCTCGAACAGCTCCTCGTTGAAAATCTGGCCCTGCGGCGGCGACGCCGGCCGCTTCGGCTCCTCGATCGACGGCTTCTTGTTGCCGAACAGCTTGCGACCGAACATCCGAGCCTCCCGATCCGAGCGTCGAGATTAGTCAATCGGCAGGCGGACGCAATGCGCTCCGGTGCCTAGTAATCCTTTGACACCCGGACGTTGGCGCTGGTCCGTCCAATGGTCGACACCGACGACAGCAGGGATAGCCAGCGGGTCATCTGATATTCGACGCGGGTCGCCGAATAGCCCTGCCCGTCGGTGACGACTTCGACGAACAGCTTTCGGGTGATGTATTTGCCCGCTGAAAGCGCGGTCTTCTGACCGGTCGCAACGTCAGCTGGAACGATCCGCAGCCGGTCGAGGCCGACCGCTCGCCGGACCGCATTGATGGGATCGAGGTTGCCCGAGCCCGACTGCAGTGCCGCCACCGCCGAGGCGAGCTGCACGGCCTCGGGCGCCGACAGGTTAGTGATCGAGGTTCCGAACAGGATCCGCGACAACAGCTCGTCCTGCGGCAGCGCCGGTACGCTTGCGAACGTGATTTCGGGCTTGAGGCCCGTGCCGCGGACTCGGACGCTGGCGTCGATTCCCTGGACCTGCGCTTCGGCGTGGATGTCGAGCAGCGGGTCGGGCGGGCTTTCACCGCGAAAGCGGATCACCCCGCGGTCGAGCCGGAAGTTGCGGCCGGCGAACTCATACTCGCCGCGGACCAGGTCGGCGCGGCCGGTGAAGCTCGGCGCGTCCGCGGTGCCGCCGATGTCGAGCTCGGTCCGCCAGCGGCTGTCGATGCCCAGCCCGCGCACCTCGAGGTCGCGGCCGGCGACATCCAGATCAAGCCGCCACGGGTGCAGCTGCCGGACCTCGATCACGTCCGCTGGGTCGAGGCCGCGGTGCCGCACCTGAAGCTGCGGCACGGCGGCGGCGGCGCTCGCCCGGCCGAGCTGGAAGCGCCCCTTGTCGAGCCGCAGCTGGCCCGAGATCGTGCCGCCTTCGGCGTTGGACCGGATGTGCACCGGGCCGGTCACCCGGGCGGCGATGTCGTCGCGGTTGAGGAGCAGCGCCTGCCGGGCGTTGAAATTGAGGTCGAGCAGGCTGCGTCCACCCGAAAAAGTCACCCGGCCCGACCCGTCGATCGAACCGCCGCCGCTGGTCCGTCCGGCGATTCGCGTGAAAACGAGCTGCGGCCCTGAGAAACGTGCGTCCGAAGCGAGCTGGTCGATGACCATTCCGGTCACCGCGCTCTCGAGGCGCGCGCTCTGGGTCCGGAGCGAACCGCGGATGCTCGGATCGACCAGCCGGCCGCCGATGTCGGCGCCGATCGCAATCGGTCCGGAAAGGTCGAAGATTTCGGTCCCCGACAGCCGCCACAAGGTGTCGGCGGGGCCCGCATAGCGAAGCTGGGCGAACAGCCGAGCGTCCATCAGCTCGGCGACCAGCGGGCCTCGGCCAAGCGGCGCGAAGCGCGCCTGGGCTCGGCCGATGGTCTTGCCGCCGCTCGCCGCGACCGCCCTGAGCGCGGCCTGGTCGCCGCCGACGACAGCAGCGATGCCGACGTCGATCGGTTGCGAGGCGAGCACCAGCCCGGCTCGGCTCAGGCCGCGAATCCGAAGATCGGCGCGGCCGCTTCGGTTGCCTTTCCACGCATAGTCGACTCGGCCGGTCGCCGAGCCTTCGAGGCCGATCCCCGGCCAGGCCACGTCGAGGATCTGCAGCGGCATCGAGCGCAGTTGCGCGTGGAGCTCGGGGCGCGAGCCGCTGCGCCCCGACAGAGTGCCGGTGCCGCCGGCGAAGCTGAAGCTGGTCGGGGCTAGGTTCCAGCCGTCGCCCGAGCGGGTCAGAACCGCCGCCTGGCGAAGCACCAGCGGCCGCCGCTCGATCTGCCCGCGGCCGGTCAGCCGGATGCTGTCGGGAGTGACATCGGCGACCGTCGTGAAGTCGAACGGCGCGCCGCGGCGGCCGGCGATCGCCGCCCGGACCTGGCCGCTGCCATTGACCAGCCGGGCATTCGCCGTCAGCCGGGCGAGGCTGATTCCGCTCGCCTCGAAGCCGCGCGCATCGACGACTCCGTCGACGGTCGTCCGCTCGTCGGCGAGGACGATGGTTCCGTCGAGCCGCCCCGAGCGAACCGCGAAAATACCGGGAAAACGCGCACCGTTGGCCCGCAGATGCGCCTCGATCCGCTGCGCGTCGCCGGCCGGCGAGAAAGCCAAATCGCCGTCGAGTCCGCCGCCGGCGATCGCCAGCCTGCCGGTGAAGCCGCCCGGATCGGAGCGCAAGTTTCCGCTCGCTGTGGTGCCGCCGACATTCAGCGCGGCGATGGCGATCGTCGCCCGCCCGCCGCTCGGCAGCAGGATCCGTCCGTTGCTGGTGAACGGGCCGAGCTTCGAACCGCCCGCCGCCGTGTAGTCGAACCCTGCCGCGTTCGGCACCAGCAACAGGCGCATGTCCTTAAGGCCGAGTGTCTCGTTGGGCCGGTCGAGCAGCAGGTCGACGCGCGGACGGCTGATGTTGCCGTCCAGCGTCATCCGAAGCGCGCCATATTTCGACTGCCGGCCGCGGGCGACGATGTGAAAAGTGCCGTCGCGGTTGCGGCGCCCGGCGCCGCTCAGCCGAAGCGCCGGAGCGAACAGCTCGAGGTTGCTGAGGTGAAGAATGCCGTCGTTGCCGCGCTCGAGGTTAGTCTCGATCCGCGGCAGCCCGCCAGCGATGTCGCGGAAGAAGCTGTTGTCGAGCCGCCGAACCCAGGCCTTGCCGGTGCCGACGACTCGCGAGCCCTTGCCGCCCGGCCCGGGGACGACCTTCAATTCGGTCATCACGTCGACAATCCCCAAGCCCGGGATCGCGTAGCGGGTCATGCCGCCGGAAAGGAGGATTTCGAAGCGTCCGCTGACGAGGTCGATCAGTAGCGCGACCTTGCCGTTCAACTTGTTGCTGGTCAGCCGCAGGCCCTCGCCGCGGACGAATTTGGAGGTGATCGTCAGCATGCCCTCGAGCCGGGCGTTGGCGAGGATGTCGCCAGCCACGTCGCCGACGCCGGTGATCGCCCGCGCGGTGAGCCGCAGCGGTACCCGCATCGGCCACGGCGACAGCCGCCCGCGTCCCTCGGCGCGGACGTCGACGAAGCCGGTATTGTCGAACTTCACCCCCGGCGAGGTCAGCCGGTACGCGTAATTGGCGCGCTCGAACGGCCCATCGAGGGTCCACGCCATCCGCACGTTGCGGCCGGTCATGTTCGGGAACAAGGCGTTGGGCCGAAGCAGGTCGATTCCGACTCGGACCCGGCGGTAGCGGTTGCCGGCGAGGTCGACCGCGCCGATCGTCACCGCCCGCAGCGAGCGCGAAGTCAGCGCCAGCTGCCCGTCGAGCACCCGGTCCTCGAGCCGGCCGTCGCCGCGCACCCGGACCACCGGCGCGGCCAGCCGCTGCAGCTTGCCCTTGAGGAATGGCGACGGGGCAATTTCGCCGGCCAGCCGATAGCGCCCGGAGTCGGCCCCCAGGGCCAGCCGAGCGGCCGGGCGGCCCGACAGGTCGAGCGCCGCGCGGCCGCGCCAGCGGCTCCAGCTGCCGTCGCCGCTGACCGTCAGGTCGATCGGGCGCCGGGTTCCGGCCAGCGCCGGGAGCAAGCCGTTGGCCGGCGATTTGGCGCTGAGGTCGATGTCGAAGCGGTCGCGGTCGGGCTCGGCGTCGAGGCTCAGCGCGATTCGGTCGCCGCCGCCATCGATCGCGACTCCGAGCTCGACCATCGCCCGGCCGGCGCGGATGTCCGCCTTGCCGCGCACCCGGCCGCTCCGCGCCTCGCCGGAGATCGCCGCCGCAAGCTCGAGCCGGTCGATCGCCAGCTCGCCGATGTGGATGTCGAAACCGGGCAGGATCGGCCCCGTGCGCCCGGTCGGCCTGAGCCTGGGCAGCCGGCTCAGCCGCACCTGGCGCGAGTAAAGCCGGTCGATGTGCAGCGAGTTGTAGAGCCACGCGCCCGGCGCCCAGTCGAGCTCGATCTCGGATGAGGTCAGGAAGATGCCGCGGGTGTCGGACACCGTGACGTTCCGGAGCTTCGACCGGCCGAATACCGATCCGTCGATCCGGCCGATTCGGATGTTGAGCCCCGACGCGGTTTCGATCCGGGCGATCCGGTCGACGATGAAGCGATGGCCCGGCGCGGTGTCGAGCAGCACCAGCCCGGCGGCGAGCAGGATCAGCAGCGACAGGATCAGGGCGAGCAGTTCCTGGGCCAGGCGGCGCGGCCAATCCCGCCGCAACCGCCGCTGCGGATGAGACCCCTGGTCGGCCGAATAGACTTCCTCGGCCACTAGAACGCCTGGCCGAGCGACACGGTCACCGCGACCGGGCCGTCACCCTCGCGCGGGTTGAGCGGAGTGCCGACGTCGATCCGGATCGGCCCGAAGCTCGAATAATAGCGAACCCCAAGCCCGGCACCGAACTGCCAGCCGCTGAGCTTCGGCCAGGGGTCGTTGGACAGAGTGCCGCCGTCTAGAAACGGCACCACTCCGAAATTGCCGCCGAACAGTTTCAACCGGACGCGCGCTTCGAGCGCGAACTCGGCCAGCCCGCGTCCGCCGATCGGATCGCCATCGAGGTCGCGCGGGCCGAGCCGCTGGTAGCCGTAGCCGCGAACCGAGCCGCCGCCGCCCGCGTACAGCCGCCGCGATGGCGCGATCGTCGTTGCGTCCGCGCCGAAGATCGTGCCCAGCCGAATGCGGCCGGCGGCGACCACGCTCGGCGATACCGGCCGATAGGCGCTCGCGTCGATCTGGGTGCGCGCATAAGCGAAGCTGCCGCCGTGGGCCGAGATTTCCGGGCTGATCCGCCCGCCGAGCCGGAAGCCGCGGGTCGGATCGAGGAGATCGTCGCTGCCGTCATAGCCGAGGTTGGCGGGGAACGCGGCGATCAGGAACGTCCTGGTGTCCTTGACTCCGAGCGCATCGAACACGCCGCGCTCGTCGGTGGCGAGCAGGTCGGCGCCGACGCTCCACGTCCATTTCTTGTGCCAGATGATGTTGCTCTGCCGCTCGATATTGCCGCCGATTTGCACCGTCTTCGCCTCATAGGCGTCGCGGTCGGTGTTGCTGGCCAAGGCGTGCAGGTTGAGAACCTGGTCGCGGCGCCGGAAATTGTTGCGGCGGAACTGGACCGCGGCGAGCTGCTCCTGGGTGCCGGCGACTCCGCGGACCGTCAGAGCGCCTTCGGGATTGAATAAATTGCGGTGCTGCCAGCTGGCTTCGGCGCGGATCCCCTCGCCGGTGCCATAGCCGAGCTCGCCGGCGATGGTCCGCATCGGCGCCGGATCGAGGTGGACGGCGAGGTCGACGGTTCGTCCATCGGCGGCCGGGACCACCCTCACCTCCGCCGAGGCGACAAGGCCGGTCGCGATCAGCGCCCGGCGGAGATCGTCCACCTTCGACTGCCGGAACGGCTCGCCGGGCTCGAAGCGGGCGATATTGCCGACGTGGCGCGAGCTGAACGGCGGCCGGCCGCTGACCCGGATCGCGCCGAACGAGGCGAGCGGGCCGGTCGTGACCGGAAGCATTAGCCGCGCTCGGCGCGTCTCGTGGTCGATCAGGATCTCCTGCTCGCCGATCTTGGCCAGAGCGAACCCCTGCTCGCCGAGCGCGACCTTCAAGGCGACATTGGCGGCAATCACGTCCTCGGCGACGACCGGATCGCCGGCCTTGACCGCGAACGCCTCGCGCAGCCCGGCCGCCTCTGCGCCCGCCTGGTCCAGGCCGGGCAGCTCGACCGACTGGAACCGGTACTGCTCGCCCGGCTGGGCCTCGAGCACGACCAGCAGCGCGTTGCCCGTCCGCTCGATGCGCGGCTCGACCATCGCGTCGTAATAGCCCTGGCTGCGAAGCAGCTCGGCGAGCAGCTCGGCATCGGCTCGCGAGCGACGGTCGATCTGGGCCGCATTGGCGGTATCGTTACGCTCCTTGTGAAGCACCGATTGGGCTTCGAAGGAGCGGGTCAGCTCCTCGTCGGACCCAAGCTGCTCCAGGCCCTCGAAGGCAATCGCGTAGCGCAGCTCAGCGGGGGCTTCGTTGGCGAGCGCGGGCGCCTCCTGCGGTTGCTCGGCAACGTCCTGGGGGGTTGGTGCGATCGGCTCATCGGCGGCGCCCGGATCCGGCCATTCGACGCCAAGGTCGGGCATCGGATCGAGTGGCGCCGAAGGATCGAGATCGGTCGGGCCGGCCGGCCGCGCCGGTTGCGCGAGAGCCGGAGCCGCGAGCGCAACGCTGAACGCGACCGCGCACAACAGCCGCGCGGCCTTTCGCGCCTCTTCCCGCTGATCCATCATGCCAGCCTAGCCAGCACTCCTGAACCGCGCCAGTATGAACGCCTCAGTCGTTGAACTAGTGGACGGTCCCGCGGACCTCGTCGCTGCTTAAAGTCGCGATCACTCGCTCGATCTGCCGCCAGTGGCAGAAGCGGGTAACGTTGCCAGCGTCGCGGCTGGTTTCGGCGCGCGCCGCGGCCGCCAGCCCGGCCTGGTCGCCGAATCGCTCCAGAAGCTCGGCCGCGTCGGCCAGCGCCGCCCGCCCGCTGATGAACAGAGAATCCATGGCTCGCCGTTTAATCCGGCGCTCGTTACGCGACCGCCGACAAATCTCGTCAACGGCGCGTTGACCAATTGACTTCACTTTGGGGTGGAGCGGCCCGGGGCGGTCTGCCATGGCGCCCCATGGCCAGACGCAACGCCCGGGCGGGCGGCATCTTCCTCACCCTCGGCATCCTCGCCGGGTTCGGCTGGGGCGCCGCTTCGGGCGATCCGATGAAGGGCATTCTCATCGGCACCGCGCTGGGCGCGCTGGCGGCGTTGCTGCTGTGGTTGCTGGACCGGCGACGCTAACGGTCAGTCGATCCTGCGCCCCGACCAGATCACCCGGCCGATGCAGTGGATCTCCTCCATGTCGCAGTCCGGCCAGTCGGGATAAGCGGGATTGTCGGACTGGACGGTCACCCGGTGCCCGACCGGGTGCAGGGCGATCCGCTTGACGACCAGAGCGTCGTCGACCCGCATCACGTAGATGCCGTCGCGCAGCCGCTCGGCACTATCGCCCGGGTCAACCAATATGTCGTCGCCGGCATTCAGCGTCGGGGCCATTGAGTCGCCTTCGACCCGGATGATCGACAGCTTTCCAGCGGCGGTCGACGTCAGCGCCTTCAGCCACCGCCCGTCGAACCCGAAATAGGGCTTGGCGGCCTCCCCGCCGACCAGCGCTCCCGGACCGGCCGAGGCACGAACCGCGATTCGCTTGACCGGGACCAGCCCGCCGGGCCCGTTTTCCTCGGCCGGTCCGCCGAGCAGCGATTCGGAAATGGCGAAATAGCGAGCCAGCTTGCGGCGCTCCGCCTCCTTCAGGCGCTTGGGCACGCCGCGGCGGACGAACTGCTGGATGTAGGCGGGATTGCGGCCCAGCATCCGCGACAGGCCGGCGAAATCTTCCCCCCTCTCTATGCAGAGCCGTTCGATAACAAGCCGCGGTTCCGACAACATCCCTGGTCCTCGATTCATCTTTCATTTAATTATAGGCAACTGCCTAGACAAGTAGGAAATGCATTGGGAAACGATGGGCAGCCGAGTCGCTCTTGGATGTGAGGAATGGGAGAGTGTACTTGCTTCGAGACATCGAAAAGTTTCTCCGCCGGAGCCACACGGCTCCAACCCGTTTTGGCCGCGAAGCCCTGGGGGACCCTCGCTTCGTCTTCGATTTGCGCAAGGGACGGGAGCCGCGGCCCGGGACCGTCAAGCGAGTCCGCGCATTCCTGGAGGAAGCGCAATGTTGAACATGGTCATGTCGGTGGCGGCGTCCGGGCTGCTGAGGGCACTGCTCGACCGCGCCGGGGACCAGCGCAACAGGACATTGCTCACCGACATCCATTCGGTCGATTGGCAATCCCTGACTCTGTCTGGCGAAAGGCATTCGGTCACGCTGCGCATTCCGGGGCCCGACGCGGAGCGGATGGTCGCCGGCTTCATCGATGGAATCGAGGAGGCCGAATTTGCGATCCCCGGCCACAACCTCGCCGACATCGCCGTGGCCGGCACGCCGGCTAGAGCGCTCGATATGTCGGTCACTGTGGAAATCGAGGCGCTGACGGTCCTCGAGTGAGGCTTAGCGCAACGAGCGCCGCAACTCGAGCAACGCCTCGACAAGCGCTTGGGAGGCATCGGGATTCGAGGAACCTGAGCTCGTCGCTGGCCCGGAATGGTGACCGGGGCCAAACAGCTGGACGACGCGCGCATCCGGCGCCGCCCTCTCGAGCCGGTCATCCAGCAGCAGCTCGCCACCGGCCTCCGGCGCCAACTCAAGCGGCACCGGCTCGAACGCCGGCAAATCAAAAGTCCGGTTGTCGGCGGGAATTCTCCGGAGGACGCTGAAAGTCCCAACGGACCCCGCCACGACCGCGGAGATCGTCGCCGCGGCACCGAGGCCCACTACCCCGGCGGCAAAGCCGACGGCAGCCGCGAACACCGCCGCTGCCGCAACATCGACGGCCCGTTCGGTGGAATTATCCTCTCTAGTCCATTCCATGGGCCGCAGGATTAGCGAAAATAAGTTTCCAGCCGCTTAGCGCTCGATAATCGGGCTTCGCGACGGCTCCGAGCCCTCGAGCTGTCGGTCGCCATGATCAGCACAGTCTCGCCGGCGATCGTCGTCGCCCCTGCCCTCACCGGAACTTCGCACGCGCGCGGCTCATTACCGCCCCATGCTCAGACACAGCAGCGATAGCGAGCCCGGCATCACCCGCAAGCGGATCAAGTCCGCCTGGGGCTATTTCGACGCCGAGGCCACGCGCATCACCAACCGCGCCGAAGTCGACCGCCTCAACGCGCTCGCCTTGCCGCCGGCCTACACCGACGCGTGGTTCTGCGCCGACCCGTGCGGGCATTTGCAGGCGACCGGGATCGATGCCCGCGGGCGCAAGCAGTACCGCTATCACGCCGCCTTCCGCGAACGCCGCGACGCCGCGAAATATGACGGTCTGCTCGAATTCGGCAAGGCGCTGCCCAAGCTCAGGCGGCGCATCGAGCAGGACGTCAAGCGCCGCACGCTACGCCGCGAGACGGTGCTTGCGGCGGTCGTCCACCTGCTCGACACTCAGTATATTCGCGTCGGCAACGAGCAATATGCCAAGGATAACAAAAGCTTCGGAGCGACGACCCTGCGCGCCCGCCATGTCAGCCGCAAGGGCGGCAAGATGTTGATGCGCTTCGTCGGCAAGCACGGCATCGTCCACGAAGTGAAGATCAGCGACAGCAATCTGAAGCGCATCGTCAAACGCTGCCAGGACCTGCCGGGACAGGCGCTGTTCCAATATGTCGATGACGACGGCGAGCCGCGGCCGATCACATCGGGCGACGTCAACGACTATATCAAGGAGGCCAGCGGCGGCGAGTTCACCGCCAAGCATTTCCGCACCTGGGGGGCGAGCGTGATCGCCTTCAACCAATTGCTGAAAAAGGCCGAGGATGCGCGAATCACGGTCAAGACGGTGGTCGAGCCGGTCGCCGAGGCTCTTGGCAACACCGTCGCGATGAGCCGCAAGTCGTACGTCCACCCGGCGCTGCTCGAGGCGGTCAAGGAAGCGCCGGGCGATCCGCTCGACGGGCTTGAGCGGCCGCGCGCCAAGACGCGACTGTCGTCGACCGAAGTCGGACTGCTCCAATATCTCGCTCGCGGCGGCAAGCGCGCGCGGCGGCGCAAGGTCAAGGCGGCCGAGGATGCCGCCGCCGCGACAACGGAGAAAGCCGCGGCCTGATCGCCCGCCTTGATTGGGCAGCTTGCTGCCGCCATGACGGCGCCGTGCGCGACAGAACCATGCAGCGATGGGACGGCTTCCTGACCTGGGTCCAGATCAACAGCGAGGCGCTGCTGATCGGCACGCTGATCGCTCTGGCGCTCATCGCCGGGATGCTGGTTCTGCGCAGCGTCGGCGAGCGGATCACCGCTTCGGACCCCGACTATCGTAGCTGGAAATCGGTGATCGGCAGGGTGCTGGCCAAGACCAGCCTCGCTTTTATGGTCATCGCCGCGCTGGCGATCGTCGCCAATTTCGTCGAGCCGCCGCGGCGCGCCGCGCGCCTAGTCGACATCTTGTTCATCATCGCCTTCGCCATCCAGGGAGCGGTCTGGGCGCGCGAGCTGATCCTCGGAGTCATCAGCCGCCGAATCGGCGAGGAGCCGGGCGAAACCACGCTCGGC
>JBPCQE010000068.1:0-21451 GCA_050998435.1 Sphingomicrobium sp.
GTCGCGGCGACCGCGACGGTCAGCGAATCGGCGCTGATCTATTGCGCGCGCAAGCGCAACATGGCGATCAGCCTGGCGATGATCGTCCTCCAGGCGGGGATGTCGGTCGGCTTCATCCTGTTGTTCAAGCGGCTTGGCTGGTCGGAGATATGGCAGGCGGCGGGCCCGGCGATCGCCTTGCTTCTGGCGCTCGCAATGGCGGCGATCGCCAAGGCGCGGCTACTGTCGCATCTATTGAAAGCGCCGGTGTCGGGCTGGCGGTGGGAGCTGGTGTGGGCGGCGGTGGCGGCCGCGATCGCCGGGCAATTGGCGATCCTGCTTCCCGAATGGGCCGAGCTCAGCGTCGGAATCCCGGCGATCCTGCTGGCGTTCGGGGCGGTGCTGTGGTGGCGCGGCTTCACCGCCGAAGACCGCGAGCTGTTCAAGATGAAGAAGAGCGACATCGAGGATCTGAGCCTGCCCGACCCGAGCACCGGAGGCGATGCGCCGCGGTAGTGGCCTGCACAACACGGGTCACTCTTGCTCACGGGTCGGGATCAGCGCAGGTTCGAACGCGGCGGGGGAAATTACATGCAAAGAACGTCGACAGCCTTGGTCTTCCTGGCGTTGCTGAGCGGCCAGGCGCTTGCGGCCGAGAAACCGCTTCGGCCCGACCAACTCGCGTTCCGCGAACTCTACGAAGAGCTGGTCGAGACCAACACGACGCTGAGCAGCGGCAGCTGCACGCTCGCCGCCGAGCGGATGGCGGCGCGCCTCAAGGCCGCCGGAATGCCGGCCAGCCAGATCACCTTGTTCGCGCATCCCGACCATCCCAAGGAAGGCGGGCTCGTCGCCGTCTATCCGGGGACGTCCAAGTCCCTGAAGCCGATCCTCGCCATCGCCCACATCGACGTGGTCGAGGCCAAGCGGGAAGACTGGGTCCGCGACCCGTTCACGCTCATCGAGGAGAAGGGCTATTTCTATGCCCGCGGTGCGGCCGACGACAAGGCGATGGCCGCCAGCCTGGTCGACACCCTGATCCGGTTTCAGCGCTCGGCCTACAAGCCCAAGCGCAGCGTCAAGATCGCGTTGACTTGCGGCGAGGAGACGAACGGCGCCTTCAACGGAGTCGAGTGGCTGGCCGCCAACAAGCGCGACCTGATCGACGCCGAGTTCGCCTTGAACGAGGGCGGCGGCGGCACGTCCGACGGCAAGGGCAAGGTCGTCGAGCAGGCCATGCAGGTCGGCGAAAAGACCTTCGTCACCTACCGGCTCGAAACCCGCAATCCGGGCGGCCACAGCTCGGTCCCGCGGCCGGACAACGCCATCTACCAGCTGGCGCATGCGCTGATCCGGATCGAGGCGCACGAGTTCCCGGTGGAGATGAGCGAGACGACTCGGACCTACTTCCGCGAGGCGGGCGCCGGCCGCAAGGACGAGACCGGCGCGGCGATGGTCGCGCTCGCCGCGAACCCCGCGGACAAGGCCGCGGAAGCGATCGCCAACCGCGACCCGTTCCTCCATTCGAACCTGCGCACGACCTGCGTCGCGACGATGCTGGACGGCGGGCATGCGCGCAACGCTTTGGCGCAGCGGGCCGGCGCCTACGTCAACTGCCGCATTTTCCCGGGCCATTCGGTCGACAAGATCCGCGGCGAACTGGCGAGGATCATCGCTAACCCGGAGGTCAATATCACCGCTCTTGCGCCGCTGCGCCCGACGCCGCCGTCGCCGCCGCTCGATCCCAAGGTGATGGGGCCGGCCAAGGCCCTCGCCGCGAAATATTTTCCCGGAGTGCCGGTCGTTCCGATGATGTCGAACGGCTACACCGACTCGACCTTCCTGACCGCCGTCGGAATCCCGGCCTACGGGGTCCCGGGCGCGTGGGGCGACCCCGACGGCAACGGCGCGCACGGGCTCAACGAGCGGATCGAGGTCCGCTCGGTCTATGTCGGCCGCGATTATCTCCACGACCTGATCAAGGCTTACGCCGAATAGTTTTGGCTCGCGTTCGGAGCGCCGGGCACAAGCGCTCGGCTCACAGCCGCAACCGCTGCTCGGCGTCGTCGATCATCTTGGCAAATCTCGGCTGATCGCGAACGGCGGCGAGGTCCGGATCGGCCTGGACGTGCCAAACGTGATCGATGCCCAGGTGGGTCAGCGAATCCTCGATGAGATCGAGCGCCCGGTCGTGGTCGTCGAGCTCCATCGCGTAAGCGCAGGCGATATTGTAGCGGAGGATGTAGTTGTCGGGCTCGAGCTCCAGCGCCCGTTCAGCCCACTCCCTGGCCTGCTTTGAATCGCCGAGCACGGAAAGGCTCATGGCGCCGTTGCCGACCGCCGCGGCGTCGCGCGGATTGCCCTCGAGGGCCTTGTGAACGCGCTCGAGCGTCATCCGCGCCGCGCGCCTGCGGCCCTCGTCATCGCCGAGGCCTCGATAGCAGCTCTCGGCCATGCCCGGGCTGTGGTAGTCCGCGCCCATCAGCTCGGCCGCTTTTTCGTAGCACTCCGCCGCCTCTTTCAAGCGGCCCTGCAGGAACAGCGTCTTGCCCGCGACCTTGTTCACCTCCCAGCTTTCGGGGTCGAGCCGAAGCGCCGTCCTTGTCTCCTCAAGCGCCTCACCCGGCAGCCCTTGCTCGAGCAAATACCAGGCCTTGACCGCATGGGCTTCCGCCAGGTCCCCGTTGAGCGCCAGCGCCCGCTCCGCCGCGGCGAGGCCATCGACCTCTTTCATTCCTTGCCGGAAGCGCAGGTGCGTCTGGGCGATCGCCATCAGCGCCCAGGCGTTCGCGTAATCGGGATCGATATCGACCGCGCGTTCGCAAATTCGGATGATCAACTGTTCGCGATCCCAGTCGCCGTCGCTTCCCGCAACCCAGCGTTGTCGCGCCATCAGGTAGAGATTGTAGGCCTCCGCATTGTCCGTGCCGCGCTGCTCGATGGCTTTCTTCTCGGCCGGCAGCAGCTTGAGCTTCAAAGCCTCCACGATCGCCTTCGAGATCTCGTCCTGAATGTCGAAAATCTCGACGAGCTCACGATCGTAGCGCTCGGCCCAGAGCTGATGACCCGACGCGGTGTCGATGAGCTGCGAGCTAATCCGAAGCCGGTTGCCCGACTTGCGGACGCTGCCTTCGACGATGTGGGATACCTGCAATTGCCGTCCCAGCGACCGCGCTTCGACGGATTGGCCCTTGAACGTGAAGCTGGTGTTGCGGGCGGCCACTCCGAGCGCCGAAATCTTTGACAAATCGGTGATCAAATCCTCGGTGATCCCGTCGCTGAAATATTCCTGCTCGGGATCGCCGCTCATGTTTACAAACGGAAGCACGCAAACGGATGGCTTTGCGGCCGCGTAGACTTGGCTGAAACGTTCGTGCGCTGGCGCAGGCGTCTGTCCGCGCACCAGCTCCGCGAGGCTGGCCTCGATTCTCCGCCAGGCGCGGTCATCGGCTTTGCCGTTCCAGTTGGTGAGCGCGGGACATTGGATCTGGTTGAACGGCATCGGCGGGAGGACTCCATCGATGCTGAGTTGAACGAGCTTGCGCATCTGCCGAGCCGCGTCCGCCTCGGCCCGCACCCATTCGGATTTGGCCGCGTCGGCCGACCAGACGACGAGCACGGCTCGCGCCGAATTTAGACGTTCCTCGATGACCTCGCTGTAGGCGCGGTGAGCCGGCAAGTCCTCGTCCCACCAGACACTATAGCCGTGGTCCTGAAGCACGCGGGCGATCTGCACTGCATGCGGCTCCGAGGACCGCGCATAAGAGATGAAAATCTCGGGGTCATTCGACGTGCCCACGGGACTCAGAATACCTGCCCGACAATCATCGAACAATGTCGGGCAAGTCCGGGGACGCCGACGCGGTCCTAATGCCGGAAGTGGCGCATTCCGGTGAACAGCATCGCCAGGCCCGCTTCGTCGGCGGCGGCGATGACTTCTTCGTCGCGGATCGAGCCGCCGGGCTGGATGACCGCAGTCGCTCCCGCTTCGGCCGCGACGAGGAGGCCGTCGGCGAACGGGAAGAAGGCGTCCGATGCGACCGCCGAGCCGACCGTGCGCGGCTCGGGCCAGCCATTTGTCTCCGCGGCTTCGATGGCTTTCGCCGCGGCGATTCGCGCGCTGTCGCGGCGGTTCATCTGGCCTGCTCCAATCCCAACAGTCGCGCCGCCTTTCGCGTAGACGATCGCGTTCGACTTGACGTGCTTGGCGACGGCCCAGGCGAACAGGCAGTCGGCGATTTCCTGCTGCGTCGGCTCGCGCCTGGTCACGCACTTCAGATCGTCCCGCTTGGTGCGGCCATTGTCGCGATCCTGGACCAGCAGACCGCCGGCGATCACCGCCATCGACTGGCCGCCGCGGGCCGGGTCGGGAAGCTCGCCGGTGAGCAGCAGCCGCAGGTTTTTCTTTTTGGCGAACACGGCGCGCGCGTCCGCGTCGGCATCGGGAGCGACGACGACCTCGGTGAAGATTTCGGCGATCACCTCGGCGGTGGCGCCGTCGAGCGGGCGGTTGGCGGCGACGATGCCGCCGAACGCCGAGACGCTGTCGCAGGCGAGCGCTTGATTCCAAGCTTCCACGAGTGTTTCGGCGCGCGCGACCCCGCACGGGTTGGCGTGCTTGACGATGACGATGGTCGGCTTGTCGTCGCGAAACTCGGCGGCGAGGTCGAGCGCGGCGCTCGCGTCACTGAGATTGTTGTAGCTGAGATCCTTGCCCTGCACCTGTTGGGCCTGGGCAACGCCGCGAGCGTGCGGGCCGACCGGCAAATAGAGCGCCGCCTGCTGGTGCGGGTTCTCGCCGTAGCGAAGCGGCATTTTGAGCTTGTTCGACAAGGTCCAGGTGGCCGGCCAGCGCTCGCCCTGGTCGGCGAATGCGAACCATTGCGAGATCATCGAATCGTAGGTGGCGGTCAGAGCGTAGGCCTTGGCCGCGAGACGCTTGCGAAGCTCCAGTGACGTCGCGCCGTCATTGGCATCAATCTCGGCGAGCAATGCCTCGTAGTCGGCGGGGTCGGTCAGGATTGCGACGTAGGCGTGGTTCTTGGCCGCGGACCGGACCATCGACGGGCCGCCGATGTCGATGTTCTCGATGATCTCGTCGCGCGGCGCGCCGCGCATGACGGTCGACTCGAAGGGGTAAAGATTGACGACCACGAGGTCGATCGGCTCGATTCCGTGCTCGTCCATCATTGCCCGATGTTGAACATTGTCGCGCAACGCCAGCAGCCCGCCGTGGACTTTCGGGTGCAGGGTCTTGACCCGCCCGTCCATCATCTCCGGAAAGCCGGTGAGATCCGAAATGTCGCGGACGTCGTGGCCCAGCTCGCGCAGCTGCGCCGCCGTGCCGCCGGTCGAGTACAGCTCGATATCGTGGCGGACGAGGCCGGCGGCGAGCGTTTCCAGCCCGCTCTTGTCCGACAGCGAAAGCAAGGCTCGGCGGATGGGCACCAGGTCGGTCACTTGTCCTCCTTCAACTTGACCGGCGGAACTGCCAGCCGATTTCGCCGCCGATGCCCGACAGCTCGCCGACGATCACCAGCTGGGTCGTCTTGTGCGGCTCGCCGGCGCCGTCGATGACGAGGCTTTCCTCGGTGGTCAGCATCGCTCCCCGGCAGCGGAAGTTCCACGGCGGCGTTCCGCTCGAGCGCAGGATCGCGCCCATGCCGTCGGCGGTCGGTGTGGCCTCGACGCCGCGGGCGAGGTGGAAGCGGGTGGCGAAGGGAATCGCGTCGCGAACCTTGCGGCGGCCCTTCTGGATCAATTGGTCGGCGCCGCGCAGCTCCTTGCCGTCGTTGCCGAGCATCAGGCTGCGCTTGTGAATCAGGCCGAAGCGGCGGACGTAGCCGTCGTGGGTCGCGGCAATGCGGCTCGAATCATTGTCCTCTGAGCGCTCGATGGTGACGTCGGTGACTCCGCGCCCAAGCGAGCCGTCGGCAAGGATCGCGGTCGAATTGGTCTCGGCCAGGGCCAGCGTGCTGTGCCCGGCGGTCGAGCGCAGCGCCTCGACGAGATGATCGGGGAGCTTGGTCGGCAAGGGGCCCGGCCCGCCGCAATTGACGACTAGCCGCTGGGCTCCGTCGGACAGCTCGAACGCGAGGGTCGAAGCGGCGCCGCTGGCCGTCATCTTGGGCGGCGGCGGCGGAGCGGCGTCGAGCACCAGGATCGTGCCCAGGGCCGACATCCGCTGATAGCCCCAGCCGCGCGCCGCTCGAAGCGGCCGGGCGCGCAGCCCGCAGCCTTCGACCAGCGCGTTGAGCCGCGCCGAATCGCCGGGGTTGCCGCCCTGCCAGCTCGACAAAGCGCCGTCGCCCATGGTGACTCCGTGAAGCGCGGCGAGCGCCGCGGCGGCGGCGGCCTGGATGCCGTCGGGAAGCGTCTGCTTGGCCGCGAAATAGGCGGCGCGAAGGAGTCCGAGGCGGTCGACCAGAAGCATCTGCTCGTGCGGCGAGCGGCTGGTCAACCCGCCGTCTTCGAACTGGGCGCCGGCGAGCGCCCGGGCAAGCCCCGCCTCGCCGCGGGCGACCCGGGAGACTCCGCCCTGGACCAGCAAGCCGGCGGCGACGACCCCGGCCCAGGCGGTGATCCGCTTGAGGCCCGGCGCGGCGCGGTCGGCGTTGGAGTCGAGATGGCGCGCGCCGCGGGCCAACGTGTTGAGCAGAGCCGAGCGGTAGCCGGAGTCGCGGCTCGACAGGAGGTACGGCGCGTAGGCGGTCCAGAACAGGATGCGCTCGCCCCACAGGTCGGGCCGCCAGGCATCGTCGGCGCGGGTGCCGTGAGCGAGCAGCCAGCGACCGGCGAGCGCTTCGGCAAGTCGGGCGCCGTTCTCGCGGCTGGCGGCGGCGGCGAGGTCGCGAAGCCAGGTGAAGCCCTGCAATTCTTCCGCCAGCGGGCCGCCGGCGCCGATCGCGGCGAAATCGGCGGTGGCGAGCGCCAGCGTCTCGCTGCCGACGGAGAAGCGGCCGGCGAGCAAGGCGTCGCCGCGCTTGCGGTCGCCGGCGACATGGTCGCGCGGGACCGCGGCCAGCTTGAGCGGCTGGCGGCCCGACCCCAGTAGCCGCGAGAACAAAGAGCCGCGGGCGAGCTTGCGGACGATGTCGCGTTCCGCCGCGCTGGCCGCGCTCATCCCTCTCCCCGAAGCGCTCGGATATTATCGGAGTAGGAGCCCGGCCCGCCGCGGAAGGCCGCGGTCCCGGCGACCAGCACGGTCGCTCCGGCGTCGACCGCCTGGCGAGCGGTGTCCGGGTCGATGCCGCCGTCGACCTCGATCGCGATGTCGAGGTTCTGCTTGGCGACCCGGCGGGCGACCGCCTCGATCTTCTTCAGCTGGCCGGTGATGAACTTCTGGCCGCCAAAGCCCGGGTTGACGCTCATCACCAGCACCAGATCGATGTCCTCGAGCACATAATCGAGCGCTTTGGCCGGGGTCGCGGGGTTCAAGGACACGCCGGTTTTCTTGCCGAGCGCCCGGATGCGCTGGACGGTTCGGTGGAGGTGCGGGCCGGACTCGGGGTGGACGGTGATGACGTCGGCGCCGGCTTCCGCGAACGCGTCGAGAAAGCCGTCGACCGGCGCGATCATCAAATGGACGTCGAACGGCTTTGCCGAGTGCGGGCGAAGCGCCTTCACGACGCCGGGGCCGATGGTCAAATTGGGGACGAAATGGCCGTCCATGACGTCGATGTGCAGCCAGTCGGCGCCGGCCTCGTCCATCGCCCGGACTTCCTCGCCGAGGCGGGCGAAGTCGGCGGACAGGATCGAGGGGGCGATCAGCGGCATCGGTTCGATTAGACGCTAATCGGCTGCGCGGACAAGGCGGGCGGCGAAGAAGCCGTCGAGGCCGCCCGCGTCTTCGAGCAGGCCAGGGAGGATCCGGACCTGGCCGGCGGAGTCCGGAGTGACGAAATCGGGCAGGCCGGTGGGCGGATCGAGACGGAAGTTGGGGCTCGCGGCGAGGAACGCGGCGACGATTGCTTCGCCCTCTTCGGGCTCGAGCGAGCAAACCGAATAGACCAGAGCGCCGCCGGGCTTCAGCCAATTCGCGGCCCGGGCCAGCAGCTTCGCCTGCAGCTCGGCGCGCTCGGCGATGATCGGCGGCCGGGCCCGGTACAGCACCTCGGGGTGTCGGCGGAAAGTGCCGGTCGCCGAGCAGGGCGCGTCGAGCAGGATCGAGTCGAACGCTCGGCCCGGCTGCCAGGTGAGGGCGTCGACCGGGACGAGGCTCGCGCTGAGTTTCGTGCGCTGCAAATTCTCGCGAATTCGGGCGAGGCGGTTCTTCGACGCATCGACCGAGGTCACCCGGTGGCCGGCGGCGGCGAGCTGCATGGTCTTGCCGCCCGGCGCCGCGCACAGGTCGAGCACGTCGGCGGCGTCCGCGGGAACCAGCCGTGCCGGAAGCGACGCGGCAAGGTCCTGGACCCACCAACCGCCGTCGCCGAAGCCGGCGAGTCCGGGCACCGCGGAGCTTTCGGGCAGCCGCCCGTGGCGAGGGGCAAGCGATAGGCCCCCATTCGCGGCGGCATAGTCCTGCGCGGCCGAATCGTCGCCGAAGCTGAGGTCGAGCGGCGGGCGGCGGGCGATCTGGCGGCGCGCGGCATCGACCATCGGCTCGCCCCACGCCGAGCGCCAGCGCTGCTCGACCGGAACGGGCAGGCGCGGCGCTTCGAGCGGCGGGATTCCCTTGCGCAGGAGCGTTCCGAGCACTCCGTGGACCAGCCGGCGCGGGCCGCCGTCGACCAGCGGCAAAGCGGTCGCGACCAAAGCGTGGTCGGGCGTGCCGAGGCCGATTTTTTGCGCGAGCGCCAGGCGCAGCACCATCCGCGCCTTCGAATCGTCGGGCAGCGGGCGCTGGGTCGCGCTGTCGATCAGCGCGTCGAGATCGGGCAGCCGGCGGAGCGCCTCGCCGGCAATCGCGATGGCCAGCGCGTGGTCGGGCGGCGCGAGGCCGCGAGCGTTCTGGGCGGCGGAGTCGAGAGTCAGCCCCTGGCGAAGCACCGAATCGAGCATCTGCAGCGCGGAGCGCCGGGCCCCGACTCCTTCAACGCTTGGCATCGGGGCCGGACGGAGTCATCTTATGCCCGTGAAAAAGCGCCCCAAGCATCTCGACCCGCCGGCCTATTTGAGCCCATCGCCGCCGGTGCCCGAGGCCGGGCGGGCAAGCGATGCGCCGCCCGAGGGAGAAGAGGAAAAGCTCGATCCGACGCGCTACGGCGACTGGGAGCGGAAGGGCATCGCCGTCGATTTCTAGGCCCCTTCGGCGCGGGGCGGACGCGACAGCAATTGCTCGAGCACTTCGTCGACCGTGAACCGCCCGGCGAGCAGTCCGTCGACTGCTGCGACGATCGGCATGTCGAGGCCGCGTGTCGCCGCCAGCCGAGCGAGCACCGGCGCGGTATGAGCCCCTTCGGCGACGGTGCGGCGATCGGCGAGCAGCTCGGCCACCGAGCGGCCTTCGCCGATCCCCTTGCCCAACGAGAAATTGCGCGAGCTGATCGACGAGCAGGTCAGGACGAGGTCGCCGAGGCCCGACAGCCCGGCCAGGGTCTCGCGCCGGGCCCCGCAGTCGAGCCCGAAGCGGGTCATCTCGGCAAAGCCGCGCGCGATCAGCGCCGCTCGGGCGTTCTCGCCGAGGCCCTTGCCGGCGACCACTCCGCAAGCGATCGCGAGCACGTTCTTGACCGCTCCTCCGATCTCCGCGCCGACCACGTCGTCGGTCAGATAGATGCGGAAGCTGGGCCGGGCGATCCGCTCGCGAAGCGCTTCGCCAAGCGCCCCGTCGTCGGCGGCCAAAGTGACCGCGGTCGGCAGTCCGGCGGCGACCTCGTCGGCGAAGCTCGGCCCCGACAAGGCCGCGATCGGAGCGTCGGGACAGGCGCTTGCGGCGACGTCATGGAGCAATTGGCCGCTGCGCTCCTCGATCCCCTTCGAGCACAGGATCATCGGCTTGCCGGACCGGGGCGCGGCCTCGAGCACCGAGCGCATGTGCTGCGCGGGAGTGACGACCAGCCACGCGTCGCACTGGCCGAGCTCGGCGAGATTGCCGGTCGCGCGGATCGCCGGGTCGAGCTTCTGGCCGGCGAGGAACACCGGGTTCTCGTGCGACGAATTCACCGCGTCGACGACTTCGGGCTCGCGCGCCCACAGCAAGGTGTCGCGCCCGCCCGCCGCGACGACTTGGGCGAGCGCGGTCCCCCAGGCGCCGCCGCCGATCACGGCCAGGCGTTCGAACGTCACGCTTTCACCCCGGCTCCGCGGACCTTTTCGGCGCGCTCGTCGAGCGGCCAGCGGGCGCGAGCCGGCGCGTCGAGCGGGTCGGTCAGGCCGGCGGCCAGGCGCTCGGCACCGGCCCAGGCGATCATCACCGCATTGTCGGTGCACAGCCAGGCCGGCGGGACGGTGAAGCGGCGGCCGTTCCTGTCGGCCAGCTCCGCCAGTGCGAGCCGGATCGGCCGGTTGGCGGCGACTCCGCCGGCAACGACCAGGGCCGGTGCATCGCTGGTTTCGAGGGCGCGCTCGGTTCGGTCGACGAGGCAGTCTATAACCGCCTGCTGGAAGCTCGCGGCGATGTCGGCCGGGCGATGCTCGCCCGAGGCGACGGCGCGCTGGACCGCGCTCTTGAGGCCGGCGAACGAAAAATGCGGCTCGGGCGAGCCAAGCAACGGGCGCGGCAGCGGCACCGCGGACGGATCGCCGTCGGCGGCGAGCGCTTCCAGCGCCGGCCCGCCGGGAAAATCAAGGCCGAGCAGCTTGGCCGCCTTGTCGAACGCCTCGCCGACCGCATCGTCGATGGTCGTCGCCAGTCGGCGGTAGCGGCCGACGCCCGCAACTTCGAGCAACTGGCAATGGCCGCCCGACACCAGCAGAAGCAAATACGGAAACTCCAGCTCCGGATCGATCAGCCGCGGCGACAGCGCGTGGCCTTCGAGGTGGTTGACCGCGACGAGCGGCTTGCCGGTCGCCAGCGCCAGTCCCTTGCCGGCGAGCAAGGCGACCATCACCCCGCCGATCAGCCCCGGGCCGGCGGTGGCGGCAATGGCGTCGACCTCGTCGACCGCGATCCCAGCCTCGGCGAGCACCCGGCGGATCAGCGGCGGAAGGATTTCGACATGGGCACGGGCGGCGATCTCCGGAACCACTCCGCCGTAGGGCTGGTGGGCGGCGTTCTGCGAGACGACCGCGTGGGCGAGGATCCGGCGGTCGCTTCCGACCAGCGCCACCGCGCTGTCGTCGCACGAGGATTCAAGACCGAGGATCAGGGCCACTCGCCGCCCTTTGCCTCAACCCGCTTCGATGCACTAGGGGTGGTTCATGAACGGCGGCCTCAGACTGGGCACACGCGGATCGCCGCTGGCGCTGGCGCAGGCGCGCAAGGTCGCGGCCGCGCTCGAGACTTCGCAGCGCTGGCCGGCGGACTATGTCCAGATCGTGCCGATCCGGACGACCGGCGACGAGGTCCAGGACCGGCCGCTCGCCGAGATCGGCGGCAAGGCGCTGTGGACCAAGGAACTCGACCGTGCGCTGCTCGCCGGCGAAGTCGATTTCTGCGTCCATTCGATGAAGGACGTCGAAAGCGATCGGCCGCCGGGAATCCACTTAGCGGCGATCCGTCCGCGCGGCGATTTTCGCGAGCGGTTGATCGGCGCGGATTCGCTTGGTGCTTTGCCGCAAGGCGCGACCGTGGGCACGTCGTCCCCGCGCCGGGCCGCGCAGCTGCGTTCGATCCGGCCGGACCTCAACATCGTCCCGCTGCGCGGCAATGTCGAAACGCGGCTCGAAAAGGTCCGCTCGGGCGAGGTCGACGCGACTCTGCTGACATCGGCGGCGCTCAAACGGCTCGGGATGCCCGACGTCGGCGTCGCGGTGCCCGTCGAAGTGATGTTGCCGGCGCCGGGACAGGCGGCGCTGGGAATGGAATGCCGGACCGACGACAATGTGACTCAAAGCGTTCTCACCACGGTCAATAACGAGATCGCTTTTTGGGCGGTGTCCGCCGAGCGGGCGTTCACCCGGGCGCTTGGAGCGAGCTGCCATTCGCCGGTCGCGGCCCTGGCGATTCTCGACGACGGCGAGCTCGGCATGCGCGCGCAGATCTTCTCCGAAGACGGCAGCGAAATAATCCAGGACAAGGCGAGGTTCGATTGCGGCGACGACGACTCGCCGGCGAAACTCGCCGAGCGGATGCTCAGCAACGCGCCGCCTTCCATCCGGAGCCTGTTTTCCGGGGCATGAGGCGGCTGGTGATCCTGCGCCCCGAGCCCGGCGCAAGCGCGACGGTGGCCGGCACGCGGGCGATGGGGATCGAGGCGGTGGCGATGCCGTTGTTCGAGGTCGAGCCGGTCGAGTGGACGATTCCCGACCCCGCCGAGTTCGACGCGCTCCTGCTGACCAGCGCCAATGCGGTTCGCCACGGCGGGCCGGGACTGGCGAGGCTGAGCGCCCTGCCGGTCTATGCGGTCGGCGAGGCGACCGCCGCCGCGGCGCTCGAGGCGGCATTCGAAGTGGCGGCCAGCGGCGAGGGCGGAGTCGAGCGGCTGCTCGGCTCGATCCCGGCGGACGTGCGGCTGCTGCACTTGTGCGGCGAGCACCGCATCGAACCGCAGACGGCTCGGGCGATCACGGCCGTTCCAGTCTACCGCGCCGCCGAACTGCCAGCACCGGAGAGCTTTGGGGAAATTGAAGGACAAACCGTCGCGGTCCACTCGCCGCGGGCCGCCCGGCGCCTGGCCGAATTGGCCGGCGAGGCCGCGATCGACCGGGGTACAGTCCGAAT
Organism: Sphingomicrobium sp.; assembly: GCA_050998435.1. Taxonomy (GTDB): domain Bacteria; phylum Pseudomonadota; class Alphaproteobacteria; order Sphingomonadales; family Sphingomonadaceae; genus Sphingomicrobium. The sequence goes on from JBPCQE010000068.1 coordinate 12,746, forward strand.
CGCCGCGATCAGCGAGGCGGCGGTTTCGGCCGCGGGCTCGGGCTGGGAACGATGCGAGGCCGCCGGCACGCCGGACGAGGCGGCGCTGCTGGCTCTCGCCGCGCGGCTGTGCGACAATCGGGCCGAGAGATGACCGCGCCTGCCTCCCGAAGCCCGTTGAACTGGAGCGCCCGGCTGCTGATCGGCCTAGCGCTGATCATCGTCGGAGCGGCCGCCGCGACCTGGATGCTGGCCCGCTTCGACCGCGCCGCCCATGTCCTTGGAGTGGCCCCCGCCCCGCCGCCGCTGATCCGCAGCCCGCAGCGGCTCGCCGCCCCGCTTGGCGGACCGGCGGCCGAGTCCGACGCCGCGGCCGCGGCTCGGATGGCCGGGCTCGAGGCGCGAGTCGCCCAGGTCGAGACCGCGGCGCGGCGGGCGGAGGGCTCGGCCGGCCGGACCGACGCTTTGGTGGTCGCGTTCGCGGCTCGCCGGGCGATCGATCGCGGAGTCCAGCTCGGCTATCTCGAGACCCTGCTGGTCGACCGCTTCGGCAATCGCCACCCGCGCGCCATCGCCACCATCGTCACCGCGTCGCGCTCGCCGGTCCGGCTCGACGATCTGATCGCCGAATATGACAAGCTCGGGCCGCAGCTTCGCGGCGGCGGGCCGCAGGACAGCTGGTGGTCGAACTTCCAGCGCGAGCTTGGCTCGCTGGCCGACATCCGCCGCGCCGACGTTCCGTCCGCCAAGCCCGACGCGCGCTTCCGGCGAGCGGTGAGCCGGCTCGAGACCGGCGACGTCGACGCGGCGCTGGCCGAGACGATGCGGCTCCCCGGCGCTTCGCGAGCCGGCGCCTGGGTGTCGAAAGCGCGCCGCTATGTCGCCGCTCACCGGGCGCTCGACGAGATCGAGTCTTCGGCCTTGCTGGCCGGAAGCGGCGCCGACCGCTGATCGAAAGCCCGCCCACAAAGGGGCTTGGCAAGCGGACTCGCGGATGCGATTCTTGGGATCGCCGAACTGCACAGCGGGCGTTCAGCTCGGGGGGTTAAGCTGCCGGCAGACATGGCAAATGTGGAGGGGTCATGACGTCAATGTGGAGGCGCGCGGGACTGGCCCTGGCGTTGGCCGGAGCGGCGCAGGTCAGCGCGTCGGCGGCGAGCCAGTATCTGCCGCCGGCCCCGGCGCCGATCGTCCGACCGGCGCTGCCGCCGAAGGCACCAGCTTATGTCCGCAACCGCATCGACGCGCTCGGCACCCAGTTCAACGGCCGGGTCGGGATCGCCGTCAAGTCGGTTAACGACGGCTGGTGGACCGGCTGGCGAGCCGACGAGCTCTACCCGCAACAGAGCGTCAGCAAATTGTGGGTGTCGATTACCGCGCTCGACGCGGTCGACAAGGGCCGGGTCAACCTCAACCAGCGAGTCACCTTGACCCGCAGCGACCTGACCCTGTTCCACCAGCCGATCGCCGCCAAGATCCTCGGCGGCGGCACGACCATGTCCTTGAACGAGCTGATGTACCAGGCGATCACCAAGAGCGATAACACCGTCAACGACAAGCTGATGCGATCGGTCGGCGGCCCGGCCGCGGTTCGGGCGATGATCGCCAAGAAGGGGCTTGGAGCGATCCGCTTCTACGACGGCGAGCGCGCTCTGCAGAGCAAGATCGCCGGCCTCATCTGGACGCAAAGCTATTCGGTCGGAGGCGCTTTCTACCAGGCGCGCAACGCGCTTCCCCGCACGGTCCGGCAAGCCGCGTTCAACCGCTACGTCGAGGACCCGTACGACGGCGCCTCGCCGCGGGCGATCGTCGACGCGCTGGCGCGGCTGAAGCGCGGCGAGCTGCTGTCGCCCGCCTCGACCGCTCGGCTGCTCTCGGTGATGGGCAACACCAAGACCGGCGCCAACCGGCTCAAGGGTGGCCTCAAGCCCGGCTGGAGCCTCAGCCACAAGACCGGCACCGGTCAGGTGCTGGGTGCGGTGCAGGCGGGCTACAACGACATCGGCGTCCTGACCGCGCCGGACGGCCGCAGCTACGCGGTCGCGGTGATGATCAAGCGGACCTCGACCCCGTTGGGAACGCGCATGACGCTGATGAACAATGTCGTCCGGGCGGTGATCGCCCAGCACGAGATGAGATACGCCGCTGCCTACACGCTCTGACGGGGGGACTGGCTCGCGGCTGGCGTCCATGCCGGGCGTCCAACGCGTGCCCAACCCGAAGCTCGAGCTGTTCATCGTCCGCGATTTTCTCGATCCTTCGCAATGCGAGGCATTGATCGAGCGCATTGATCAGCACCGGCGGCCGTCGGACATCGCCCACGACATCGGCCTCGAGAGTTTCCGAACGAGCGAGACATGCGACCTTGATGCGCGCCACCCGCTGGTCGCGGCGGTCGACTCCAAGATCGGCGCCTTGCTCGATATTCCGAGCCACCTGGGGGAGCTGCTCCAGGGCCAGCGCTACGCGCCGGGGCAGGAGTTCAAGCCCCACACCGACACGTTCAACCCGGGCGGTCCGGACTTCTACTTGCATTGCGCCGAGACGGGCCAACGCACCTGGACGGCGATGATCTATCTGAACCGGCCCGAGGAGGGCGGAGCGACCCGCTTCAAGACGATCGGCAAGACGGTGCAGCCGGAAGCCGGCAAATTGATCGCCTGGAACAATTTGCTGCCCGACGGCTCGCCCAACCCGGCGACCCTCCACCAGGGAATGAAGGTCCGCCGCGGGACCAAGTACATCCTGACCAAATGGTTTCGCCAGCGAAGCGCGGGCTGATTCCGGCGAGCGGTCGCCCGGTCGAACGGCTGAAATTGGAACAGCGGCGCGTCCGGTCCGTTGGCCCGGCTCGGACGTTGGTCCGGAATAACATGGAGGAAAATCAATGACTTTCTCACTCAAGGCACAGGCGCTGATGGCTGCCGTACTGATCGCCATGCCGACCGTCGCCGCCGCCCAGAACGACGTCGCCGACCAGGCCGATGAGGTTGCCGAGCAGGCGCAGCAGCTCGAGCAGGAAGCGAACTCCCTGGGCGCTGCGGCGGCGGAAGGCCGCGAGGAAGCGGCGCGCGCCGATGCGGCTGGTGACCGCGACGATGGCGACGACGACGATTCGGGCAAGCTCGGCCTGCTCGGTCTCCTCGGCCTTGCCGGCCTGCTGGGCCTCAAGCGCCGCGACCACGATGACCGCGATCATCGCGATCACCGCACCACGACGACCGCCGGGACCACGGGCACGGGTACGACTCGCACCGATACCGGAACGGACACCAACCGACGGATGTAAGCGGATTGTCCCGGTCTCTCACGGAGGCCGGGACATTCGTTGCGAGCCTGTTTGAACTGGAGCGGGCGAAGGGATTCGAACCCTGCGCGCAGGCCTTTTGGCCGGAGCGCCCCACGAGGCCTCGAGGGTTCGGTCGCGATGGTTGGTGAACTGGAGCGGGCGAAGGGATTCGAACCCTCGACCCCAACCTTGGCAAGGTTGTGCTCTACCCCTGAGCTACGCCCGCTCGTGAGCTGAGCCGAACGACCATCGAGGCTGCTCGGCTGAGGTGAGGCGCGCGCCTAGCATGGCCCCAGCCGGTCGCGCAAGCATGGGCGCCAAGCGCCAGCTTTGGCTTGTGGCGCGGCGGTCCGCCGCCCATATGGGCGCTTCACAAAGCTTACAGCAACGGAGCGAAACGAGCGTGGCGACCCCGGGTCTCAGCGATGCCGAGCGCGAGGCGATCGAGCGCTTCGAGCGCGACGTCATCGAGCCGTCGATGGACTCGCTCGTCATCCTCGACTTCTGGGCCGAGTGGTGCGCGCCGTGCAAGCAATTGGGTCCGGTGCTCGACAAGATTGCCGCCGATTATGCCGCCAAGGGCGTCAAGCTGGTCAAGATCGACGTCGAAGCGGAAAAGCTGATCGCCGCGCAGTTCCGGGTCCAGTCGATCCCGACCGTCTACGCGTTCTACCAGGGCCAGCCGGTCGCCGACCTGACCAATTACCGCACCGAGGCACAGATCAAGCAAGCGATCGACCAGCTGCTTGCGCAACTCAAGGTCGGCGAGGGTGAGGCGGCCGCCGCGAAGCCCGAGATCGAGCCGCTGGTCGCGATGGCCGAGCAGATCCTCGCCGAGGGCGACGCGCCGCGCGCGGTGTCGGTGTTTGGGCAGATCCGCGATCTCGCGCCCGACAATCCCGAAGCCGCCGGCGGGCTGGCGAGGGCTTTGGCCGCGGCTGGCGAACTGGCGGAGGCCGAAAGCATCCTGGCCGCGCTTCCCGACGAAGCCGCCAAGCATCCGGCGATCACCCGCGCCCGGGCCGCGTTCGAGCTGGCGTCGGTGCCGGCGGTCGACACCGCGGCGATCGAGGCGCGGATCGCCGCCGACCCCGACGACCTCGACGCCCGGTTCGAACTGGCCGGGGCACGGATGGCGGCCGGCGACCGCGACCGCGCCGCCGACGAATTGCTCGAGGTCATCGGCCGCGACCGCGAGTGGAATGAGGGCGCGGCGCGCAAGCGGTTCCTGCAGTTGCTGGAGGCGCAGGGGCTCGAGGATCGGTGGGCGCGGGCCCAGCGGCGGCGGTTGTCGGCGCTGCTGTTCACGTGAGCGGCCTGCTCACGTGAGCGGCAAAGGCCGATGACCAAGCCGCTGGTGCTGCGGGTGCCGATCTTCCCGCTCGCCGGCGCGATCCTGTTTCCACGCTCGCAGCTGCCGCTGCACATCTTCGAGGACCGCTACCGCGAGTTGGTCCGCGACGCGATCGACGGCGCCGGGACCATCGGCATGATCCAGCCCTCGAGCCTCGACCCGGCCCACCCGCCGCTCTACGCGGTCGGCTGCGTCGGCGAGATCGTCGGAGTCGAGGAGCTCGAGGACGGCCGCTACAACATCGTGCTCGGCGGATCGGGCCGCTTCCGGATGGTCAGCGAGGCCGATCTCGGAACGCCGTACCGCAACGCCGACGTCGACGTCGCCGCGTTCGACGACCGCGAGCCGCCGCCGCTGCCGCTGATGCTTCGGGCCGGCGTCGAGCAGGAGGCGCGGCGGCTCGGCGACGTTCTCGGGCTGGCGGTCGACTGGTCGGCGGTCGGGCGATTGGACGACGAGATGCTGGTCAACGCCATCGCCCAGGTCGCGCCGTTCGACACCGGCGCCAAGCAGGCGTTGCTCGAGGCGGAGAGCCTCGATGTACGCGCCGACCTGCTGGTCCAGCTGATGCAGTTCCAGCGGATGGCGACCAGCGCCGGGGCGGATATCGAGCCGACGCTTCAGTAGTCAGATCGGCAGCCCCCTGAGCAGCAGCGGCAAGTCGCCGCTGGTGCCGCGGGCTTCGGATATCAATTGGTCCTTCACCGGCCGGACTCGGTCGATGACACCCATTCCGAAACGTCGCACCAGCGACGCGGCGCGGCCGGGGATTCCGTAGATCCGGGTCAGCCCGTCGGTCGCCATCGCTACCATCAGACTGTCGAGCGAGCGCCAGCGCTGGTAGCGCTCGAGAAGCTGCCGGTCGCCAAGGTCGAGGCCGAGGCGCGAGCCTTCGACCAGCACCTCGGCGAGCGCGGCGGAGTCGCGGAAGCCGAGGTTGAGCCCCTGGCCGGCGATCGGGTGGATCGCGTGGGCGGCGTCGCCGAGCAGCGCCAGCCGCTGCGAAGTGATCTGCGCGGCGTGGTGGAAGCCGAGCGGATAGGACGAACGCGGCGCCGCCATGGTGATCGCGCCGAGAAAGCCGCCCATCGCGACACGCGCCTCGGCGGCGAAGTCCGAGTCGGACAGCGACAGCCAGCCGGGAGCGTCGCCGGCCGGGACCGACCAGACGATCGCCGAGCGGTGGCCGGCCTCGTCGTCGGCCATCGGCAGCAAGGCGAAAGGCCCGGTCGGGTAGAAGATTTCGTAGGCGATCTGCTCGTGGCTGCGCTCGTGGCGAAGCGTCGAGACGATCGCCGAATGATCGTAGCGCCAGCGGGCGACTCGGATCCCCGCTTCCTCGCGAGTGGCCGAATTGCGCCCGTCGGCGGCGGCGAGAACTGGCGCGGAGAGCCGGCGGCCGTCGGCGAGCGCGACCGTGACCCCGTGAGCGCCGCGCTCGACCGAGGTGACGGTGGATTTCCACAGCAGCCAAATGTTGGCCCCGGCCTCGGCGCGGCTGCGAAGCGCGGCGCGCAGGTGGCGATTCTCGTGCATCCAGCCGAGCGGCTCGTCGTCGCTGCCCGGATCAAAGCACAGCCCGCCCGGAGCGAGCCCGTCCGCGACCTGGATGCGTCGGATCGGGCCGCCGTCGACCGGCAGATGGTCGGTAACGCCGATGGTCCGGAGCATTCGCATCGAGCTCGACGAGACGGCGCTGGTGCGGCCGTCGAACTTCGCTGTCTTGCGGGCTTCCGGGTCGGCCGGATCGACGACGATCGCGCTGAGGCCGCCCGAGTCCAGCGCCGAAGCCAGAGCGAGGCCGATCATTCCCCCGCCGAAGATGATGACGTCGGCCCGGTCCATGACTGTGTCCGTAACGCCACGACGCCAAGAAGGCCAACGCTTGACCGTGGAGTCCGCCGCAAGGCATTCTAGGCGCCGGACGATTTGGGGTGGGTGGACGATGGCGACCGCCGCGGCGCGAGCAAGGAAGCGGGACCTGGGACCCGATTGGCGCGACGCGCTGGCGGCGTCGCTGCGGCGGTTCGCTCTGCGCAGCTGGGGCGCCTTGCTGGTCGCGATCAGCGTCGCCGGAGCGCTGGCGCTCGCCACCCACAACTCGACCGACCCGAGCTTCACCACCGCCGCCGGCGGGCCGCCGAGCAACTGGCTCGGAAGCGTCGGCGCTTACGCGAGCGACGCCTTGCTGCTGCTGTTCGGGCTGGGCTCGGTGCTAATGCTGCCGGTGATCGCGCTTGCCGGCCTGCGGATGCTGCGGCTCGAGCCGTCGGGGCGGATCGGCCGCGGCCTTTTGATCGCCGCCCTCGGGGCGGTGCTGGTCGGGATCGCGCTTAGCCTGCTGAGCGGCTCGGCGGTGTCGGGCCTTCCGAGCGGCTGGGGCGGAGCGCTTGCGCTGGCCGCCGCCAACGGAGTCGAGTTCGCGGTCGCGCAGATCGGCAACCCGTCGGTCGAGGGGCCGCTGCGGCTGACTCTGCTGCTGCTGTTCGCGGTCGGCGGGCTGGCGCTCGGCTATTTCGCGATGGGGCTGCACGCCGACGAGAAGAGCTGGCTGGCGGGGCTCTTCCACCGCGATCCGCGCGCCAAGGCGGCGCCGCGGCGAACCGAGGAGCTTCGCGACGAGCGCGGGGCGCCGGCCGCTCCGCCCCGTTCGCGCCCGGCGGTGGCCGTCACCGAGCCGGCGCCCAATGTCGTATCGGCTGCCCGGGGGAGCGGCCGCAAGGCGAGCGCCGCGCGCCAGGCGAGCCTCGCCTTCGGCGGAACCTACAGCCTGCCACCGCTCGATCTGCTGACTCCGCCGCCGGCGAGCGGGCGCACGCAGATCGACCGCGCCGGGCTGGAGCGCAATGCTCGGCTGCTGGAATCGGTGCTCGAGGATTTCCACGTCCGCGGCGACATCGTCGAGGTCCGCCCGGGGCCGGTGGTGACGATGTACGAGCTCGAGCCGGCAAGCGGAATCAAGGCGAACCGGGTGATCCAGCTCGCCGACGACATCGCCCGCAACATGTCGGCGCTGTCGGCGCGCGTCGCGACCATCCCGGGCCGCAGCGTGATCGGGATCGAGCTGCCCAACCCCAAGCGCGAGCCGGTCACCTTGTCGGAGCTGATCGGCAGCCAGGCGTTCGAGGACCAGAACATGTCCTTGCCGCTGATCCTCGGCAAGAACATCGCCGGCGACCCGGTGATCGCCGATTTGGCGCCGATGCCGCACCTGCTGGTCGCCGGCACCACCGGATCGGGCAAGTCGGTCGGCCTCAACTGCATGATCCTGTCGCTGCTCTACCGGATGACCCCCGACGACTGCCGGCTGATCCTGATCGACCCCAAGATGCTCGAGCTGTCGACCTACGAGGACATCCCGCATTTGTTGGCGCCGGTGGTGACCGAGCCCGGCAAGGCGATCCGGGCGCTCAAATGGACCGTCGAGCAGATGGAGGAGCGTTACCGGATGATGGCCAACCTCGGGGTCCGGGCGCTGCCGAGCTTCAACGCCAAGGTGCGCGACTCCAAGGCCAAGGGCGCCCAGCTCGGGCGGCGGGTCCAGACCGGCTACAACGCCGACACCGGCCAGCCGATCTACGAGGTCGAGGAACTCGACTACGACGTGCTGCCGCAGATCGTCGTGATCATCGACGAGCTCGCCGATTTGATGATGACCGCCGGCAAGGAGGTCGAGTTCCTCGTCCAGCGGCTGGCGCAAAAGGCGCGCGCGGCCGGCATTCATTTGATCATGGCGACCCAGCGGCCGTCGGTCGACGTCATCACCGGGGTGATCAAGGCCAACCTCCCGACCCGAATCAGCTTCCAGGTGACGAGCAAGATCGACAGCCGGACGATCCTCGGCGAGCAGGGCGCCGAGCAGCTGCTCGGCAAGGGCGACATGCTCTATATGCCGGGCGGCAAGCAGAGCGTCCGGGTCCACGGCCCGCTGGTGCGCGACGAGGAGGTGCGCGCCGTCGCCGAGCATTGGCGCAAGCAAGGCGTGCCCGAGTACATCCAGGCGGTGACCGAGGAGCCCGAGGACGGCGGCTATTTGTTCGACGGCCAGCCGACCGGCGAGGACGACGCCGAGACCCAATTGTAC
>JBPCQE010000088.1:0-7021 GCA_050998435.1 Sphingomicrobium sp.
CCCCTTACAACGCCGACCTGCCCTACGACATCAAGCAGAAGGCGCTGTTCGGAGAAGCCAGCTACGACTTTGGCCAATTCAAGCTGACCGGCGGCGGCCGCTGGTACGACTTCAAGGAGACACGCGACTTCGTCTCCGGCGGCCTCTTCTCGAACGGCGACAACTTTATCGGTGACAAGACCAAGTCGAACGGCTTCTCGCCGAGAGCAATCGCGACCTGGGAGCCGAACCGGAACCTCAGTCTCAACCTTCAGGCGGCCAAGGGCTTCCGTTTGGGCGGCATCAACGATCCGCTCAACCTGCTGCTTTGCAGCGATGAGGACGAGCTGATCTATGGCCCATTCACGTCTGCAACTTACGACGATGACACGCTGTGGAACTACGAAGCAGGAGTGAAATACTCGCGCAGCGGAATCACCTTCAACGCCGCTCTCTTCCACACCAAGATCAAGGACCTTCAGGTCACGGTAGACGCCGGCAGCTGTTCTTCGCGCCTCGTGTTCAACGTGCCGAAATCGCACACGACTGGTATCGAAGCCGAGTTCGCGGCCAGTCCAATGCCCGGCCTCGATCTGTCGCTTGCCGGCAGCTACATCTCTGCTGAATTCGATTCCACGATCGACAATCCGGTGCTGGCGGACAGGACCGGCATCCGCAAGGGCAATCGCCTGCCATCCGTGCCCAAATTTCAGATGGCGGCGAGCGCGACCTACGGCCAGCGGCTGACATCCAACAGCGACTGGTATGTGTCGAGCAGCTTCCAGCACGTCGGCAGCAGATTCACGCAGCCAAGCGACCAGGAGCCTGGAGCCAGCATATTCCACTTCATTTTCTACGACCCGGCCACCGGCGCGTTCGGTACCAGCACGCAGGACTTCGGCTCGCTCAAGCTTCCCTCCTACCAACTCGTCAACCTTTCGGCCGGCGTGAAGTGGGACAGCGGCCTGGAACTGGTCGCCTACGTCAACAATCTGTTCGACGAGAATGCCAAGCTGTCGCTCGACCGCGAGCGCGGCGGCCGGGCGCGGCTCGGCTATAACATCGGCACTCCGCGGACGATCGGGCTGACGCTCCGGCAGGCGTTCCTGGCGCCGCGACCGGCAGTGGTGCAAGCGCCGCCTCCGCCTCCGCCCCCCCCGCCGCCGCCAGCGACTCAGACGTGCCCGGACGGCGCGGTGATCCTGGCGACGGACGCCTGCCCGCTCCCGCCGCCGCCGCCGCCGCCGCCGCCTCCGGAGCCAGAACGCGGCTGATCGGCTGAGGCGATGAAGCTAACGCGCCGCTCGCTCCTTGCCGGGGCGGGCGGCGTTGCCTTATCACCGGCTATCGCCAAGGCCGCCAAACTCGGATCGAAAAGCCACATCGCCGTGATCGGCGCGGGCGTGTTCGGCGCCTGGACCGCCCACCATCTGCTTGGCTCCGGCCACCGGGTCACGCTGGTCGACGCCCACGGCCCGGCCCATGCCCGCGCCTCGTCCGGTGGCGAGTCGCGCATGACCCGCGCCGGCTACGGCAAGGACGGCATTTATACGCGCATGGCCCACGACAGCCTGGCGCAATGGAAGGCGCTGAGCGCGGTTGCCGGCCTGCCCATCTTCCATCCCCATGGGGTCGTGTTCTTCAGCAGCAAGGAGGATGATTATTTTCGCGATTCGGTGACGGTCCACCGCCAGCTCGGAATGCCGATCGAGCGGCTCGACGGACCGGCCCTCGCGCGCCGCTTCCCGATGATCGATTTCACGGGTGTCGAAATCGGCCTGCTCGAACCCGCCTTCGGGGCGCTGATGGCCCGCCGCGCGGTGCAGACCCTGGTCGACCGCTTCGTCCGCGATGGCGGCACCTACGCGCGGGGCGCGGCGATGGCCCCGCCTGCCGCCGCCAGCGTCGACGCGGTGACGCTCGCTTCAGGAGAGCGCATCGCCGCTGATCGCTTCGTGTTTGCGCTCGGCCCATGGCTGCCAAAGCTGTTTCCCGACCTGCTCGGCCGGCGGATCGTCGCGACCCGCCAGGAAGTGTTCTTTTTTGCCCCGCCGGCCGGCGACCGCCGGTTCCTGCCCGGCGCGATGCCGGGATGGGCCGATTTCAACAGCGGCGACATCTTCTACGGCTTCCCCGACCTGGAAGGCCGCGGGGTCAAGTTCGCCCACGACGCGCACGGCGCGGTGGTCGATCCCGACACCCAGGACCGCCGGCCGAGCGAAGCCGCGTTGGCCGAGATCATCGCCTTCCGCGACCGCCGTTTCCCCTTGCTCCGGGGCGCCCCGCTGACCGAGTCCCGAGTCTGCCAGTACGAAAACAGCTCGAATGGGGATTTCCTGATCGACTTCCACCCAGGCCTCAAGAACGTGCTGCTGGTCGGCGGCGGCTCGGGCCATGGCTTCAAGCACGGGCCCGAGGTCGGCCGCTACGCCGCCGCGAGGCTATTTGGTGGAATTGCTGCCGAGCCGCGTTTCAGCCTCGCCACCAAGGCCGAGACCCACAAGCGCGAGGTGCATTAGGCGCAAGCGTATGGCCGACGAGGATCAGGAAACCCAGGGCAGGCTGGCGCGCGTTCGCACCGATTTCTCCGAAGACCGCACGGTACTGGCCAACGAACGGACGTTCGCCGGCTGGCTGCGCACCGGCTACGCCGGAATTGGCATCGGGCTCGCCTTCAACGCATTGTTCAACCGAGTCGACCCGCCATGGATTCCAAAGCTTATTGCAACCGCGTTCCTGCTGATCGCCGTGATGATCTTCATCGCGGCCGAGCGGCGGGCGTGCGCGGTCTTCTCCAGGCTCGAAACGCACCGGGTGAAATCAGTCAAGCTCAGCAGCGTCCGGGCCGTGACCATCGCCAACGTGCTGGCGACCGTAGCGCTGATCGCGGCTATCTGGGGGCTGAGCTTCGAGGCTCCCTCCCGCGGATAGAGCTCTAGCCGCCGCCCCATTCGGCGATCATCTGCCGATCGCCCGGTTTCTCGATCCAGACGCGGTCGAAATCCACGGACACAATGCATTCCGGCGGGCTGTCCGCCCCCTTGGCGACGCAGGCGATGACCCGCTTGTCCGGCAGCGCCTTCAAGCGCCCCGAGAGCACGAGGTTGAAGCCCTGGGAGCCAACCGGCTGCTCGGGGCCGAGTGTCTTGACTGCCTCGTACGGCCGCATTGAGCGCCGCCCCGTGCGGGGATCCGTGTCGGTAAAGAACTGCGCGATGCCGATGCGCGGCCACTTGGGCACCGGTTCGGTGATCCGCTTGTTTTCGGCTGCAGCGGCTGGCGTGGCAGCCGGAGCCGGAGCCGCGCCCGGTTTGCCGGTTGCGGCGTCCGCAGCCGGTTCGGCGGGCGCGGAACTGACCGCAGCTGCGGCGGGGCAGGCCGCCACGAGTAGCCACGGGCGCGGAATCCAGAAGCCTTCGACCGCCTCGAACTGGTCGCCGCCGAGCGCCTTGACCAGTTGCTCTTCTGCCAAAAGGGTCGGCATAGCCCGCACTCTCAACGTGCCTGTCTCGCGATCGAAGGACCAGCCCAGCCACTCTTCGCGAAGCTCGGTCGACGGGCCTTTGCAGCCGAACCGGATCCTGATCTCGAACTGCCTCCCGTCGAGCGTTCTCTGAGCCTCGGCGTCATCGGTGCCGGCGGCTTCGGCGCTGGCTGCTTGCGCAACCGCCGTGAAGATCGCGGCACGATCCACAGAGGGTTGAGGCAGCGGCACTTGGGGAAGGTTGAGCGTCGGCTCGTCGGCGTTCTGTATGTCGCCGGGGCCCTGTGGATCGGGCTGGCAAGCGCCAAGCATCGTCAGCGCTACGAGGAGGTGCAACCTCGCCGGCCGCAGCGGATGGGGCCGCAAATTTTCCATTGGCCGCACGCATAGCACAGCTCCGCTGTAGTGCGAGCCTCAAGGGCGCTTGGCCGCGACTCGAAAATTGCCCATAGGAAGCGAAGGCGGCGCGGGAGCGGAATTGAGGCGATGACCTTCGAACAGGTGCTCACCCTCCTGGTCCTCGCCGCCGTCGTCGCTGCGCTGATCTGGGACAAGATGAGGTCCGACGTCGTCGCGCTGGCCGGTGCGGCATTCCTGCTGATGACCGGCGTCGTCCGTCCGGTCGAAGTGCAGGCGGCGTTCGCCAGCCCGGCCATCATCGCCCTCGCATCGCTCTTCGTCATCGCCTACGCGATGGAGCTCTCCGGGCTGCTCGATGCCGCAATTCGCAGGGTCGTGGCACTTTGCAAACGGATCGGAACCGCAGGTCTGTGGATCCTGATCGGCCTCGCCGGCTCCGCGTCCGCGTTCCTCAACAACACACCCATCGTAGTGCTCAGCGCCCCGGTCGTCCGCGACGTCGCCAACTCGCTCGGCCGCTCGCCCAAATGCTACCTGATCCCCCTGTCCTACGCGGCGGTGCTCGGCGGCTGCTGCACGCTGATCGGCACATCGACCAACCTGCTCGTCAACGACATGGCGATGGTCGCCGGCCAGCCGCGGTTCGGAATCTTCGAGATCACGCCCGCCGGGCTGATGGTGGCGGCCGCCGGGGGTCTTTACCTGCTGCTGTTCAGCACCCGGCTGGTTAAGTCCGGCGATGGCGACGCGCCGATGGCCACGAGCGAAGCCGCTCGAGCCGCCGAGAATTTCCGCGAGCCTGGACTGGCCGGTGGCCTGATCGGTTCGGCGGAGCCGTTCGCCAAGCAGGTCGACCTGCGGCCATGGGCGGCGCTGACGTCCTCGCTGGTATTCGTCGGGGTGGTCACGCTCGCCGCCTTGAACGTCGCGCCGATCGCCGCTTGCGCCTTCGCCGGAGCGGTGCTGCTGATCCTGTTGCGGGTGATCACTCCCAACGAGGCCTACAGCGGCCTGCGGCCCGAGGTGCTGATGCTGATCGCGGGAATGGTGGTGCTCGGCATCGCCTTGGATGAAACGGGTTTAGCCGGTTCTGCGACCGCCGTGCTGCTCGGCTCCATGGACGGGATGAGCCCGCTGCTGGCGCTGGTGATCCTCTACGGAACAACTTTGTTCGCGACCGAAATCCTGTCGAACGCGACCGTAGCGGTGCTCTTCACCCCGATCGCCGTGTCGATGGCCGAAGCGTTCGCCGTCAGTCCGCGCCCGTTCCTCGTCGCAATCATGCTGGCCGGAAGCGCCGCGTTCGCGACTCCGTTCGGCTACCAGACCAACGTCATTGTCTACCAGATGGGCGGCTACAATTACCTCGACTTCGTCAAGGTCGGGATCCCGCTCAACCTCATCACCTGGGTGGTCGGAGTGATCGCCATCCAGATGTATTTCCCGTTTTGACGGACCGCGGGGCGCCGCCTCACTCCGGCCCTTTCGCCACTCCGACCAGCGCCGGCCGAAGCAGCCGGTCCTTGAGCATGTAGCCGGCCTGCATCTCGTCGACGATCGTGCCGGGCTCGGCGTTTTCGGTCGGGATTTCCATCATCGCCTGGTGGCGGTGCGGGTCGAGCTTCTCGCCGACCGTGTCGATGCGGGTGATGCCTTGCCGGGCGAACGCGGCTTCGAGCTCGCGAGCGGTGGCTTCGATGCCGTCGAGGAAGGTGCTCGCCACCTTGTCGTCGCGAAGCTCGTCCGAGACCGCTGCCAGCGCGCGGTCGAGATTGTCCTTGATCGCCAGCATGTCGCGAGCGAACGCGCTCGAAGCATAAGCTGCGGCCTGAACCTTTTCGGCCTCGAGCCGGCGGCGCACGTTCTGAGTCTCTGCGGTCGCATACAGCGCCTTGCTGGTCGCGTCGTCGAGCGCCTTTTCGAGCTCCACCAGCCGGTCGTGCTCGGCCAGCTCGGGCGCCGCCTCGGCCGTTTCCTTGCGGATTTCCTCCGCTTCCGCCGCCGCATTCGTGCGGCCGGCCTGTTCGGAATCCTGGAGCTTGTCCTCGTCGGTCATACCATTCGTCATGCCATCAATCTCGTCAGGGCCTTGGCCGTGAAATCCACCATGGGGACCACCCGCGCATAGTTCAACCGGGTCGGGCCGATCACTCCGACAACTCCCACCACCTGCCCCTTGCTCCCGCGATAGGGCGCGGCGATCACCGACGAGCCGGACAGAGCGAACATCCGGTTCTCCGAACCGATGAAGATCCGGCAGCCGGGCGCGTCGCGGGCGCCTTCGAGCAAGCGGGCGATTTCCTGGTGGTCCTCGAGCTCGTCGAGCAGCCGCCGAACCCGTTCCAAATCCTCGCCGGCGCGCTCGTCGATCAGATGGGCCTGACCGCGCACGATCAGCACCGGGCGCCGCGCATGGTCCTCGCTCCACGCCGCCAGGCCCGAAGCGATCAGCTCGGCGGCGGCATGGTCGAGCGCCTCCTTGCGCTGGCCGATCTCGGCCCGCAGCCGCCCCTCGGCCTCGGCGAGAGTCATCCCCGACAGCCGCGCATTGACGAAGTTGGCGACCTCGTTGAGCGCCGCCGGGTCGGTGCCGGCATCGAGCGCGACGATCCGGTTCTCGACGCTTCCGTCGGCCCCGACCAGCACCGCCAGGGCGCGCCCCGGCGACAGAGCGACGAAGCTCAACTGCTTCAGGTGCAGCTCCTGCTTGGGGGCCATCACCACTCCGGCGCAGGACGACAGTCCGGACAGCGCCGCCGACGCCGCCACCAGCGCCTGCTCAATCGGCTGATCGCGAGCGATCTGCGCCTCGATCGCCGCCCGCTCGCGCTCGTCGGGGAGTGACGCCTGCATGATCCCGTCGACGAACAGCCGAAGCCCGCTCTCGGTCGGGATCCGCCCCGCGGACGTGTGCGGGTGGGTCAACAGCCCGCGCTCCTCGAGCTCCTGCATCACTCCGCGGATCGAGGCCGGCGACAGGCTGACGCTCCCGGCCAGCGCCTTGGAGCCGACCGGCTGGCCGCGCTCGAGATAAGCTTCGACAACGAGGCCGAAGATCGACCGCATCCGGGCCGTGAGCTCGCCGATGGGCTGGGTCATTGCCAGCCGCATCTAGGATTGCCCCGCCGCCCGGTCTAGTGAGCGCCGCTAAACCCACTTCACGAGGAGTCCTGAATGCGCCCCAGCGGACGCTCCCCC
>JBPCQE010000124.1:0-10562 GCA_050998435.1 Sphingomicrobium sp.
GCCCATCCTGCCGTCCGTGAGCGGGCAGCGCGTGTCCAGGTGGTTGAGTGGGTTCGGGGGGGGGCAGGGGGCGTCGGGTCGGAAAGCTCCGCCCCCCGCTATCCAGAAGCGCGACCGAATCCTCGAAGCGGTCATCGCTCACCAGCAGGTTGCGCTGCTGTTCCAGCCGCAGATCGACCCGGCCAGCGGCGACATCGTCGGCGTGGAAGCCCTCGCCCGCTGGGACGGCGCCGACACGCCCGAAGAGCTGTTCCGGCGCGCCGCCGCCAGCGGCCTCGCCGAGCGGCTGTCGCGGCTGGTCCAGCGCAAGGCCCTGCGCCTCGCGGCGACTTGGGAAGGGCCGTTGAAGCCGCTCGACCTGTCGATCAATTTGCTGCCGCAGGATCTCGCCCGGCCCGGATACGACCAGTGGCTGCTCGACGAGATCGACTCCGCCGGCATCGACCCCAGGCGGATCACCATCGAAATCACCGAAAGCGCCTTGCTGTCGGACAGCGATTCGATCGCTCAGCGGCTGGGCCGGCTGCGCAGCGCCGGAGTTCGAGTCGCGGTCGACGATTTCGGCACCGGCTATGCGAGCCTCGCATACCTCACCAGCCTGCCGCTCGACATTTTGAAGATCGACCGCGGGCTGATCGCCGACATCGTCGGCGGAGCCCGCGACCGGATCGTCGTCAAGGCGATGATCGCCATGGCCCGCGAGCTGGACCTCAAGGTCATTGTCGAGGGTGTCGAAAGCACCGGCCAACTGGCCCTGCTCGCCGAATGGGGCTGCGACCTCTACCAAGGATTCCTCGGCGCCGGGCCGCTCGACGAGATCGAGCTCGCGCGCTTCGTCGCCGCCTCGATGGCCGAAGCCGCCTAGGCGGGCTCCAGCTCCTTTTCCTTTTTCTCCCCGGCCGCGACCACCCGCGCCAGTCCCCGCGACAGCTGTATCGCACCCGCAAGCCGCGCCTCGGCGGTCGGCCAGTCGCGAGCCACCGACAGCTTGCTGTCGGGCCTAAGCTTGGCCGAGCCCTTGAGGCGCTCGATATAGGCGAGCAGCCCACCGAGGTCGGGAAAGCCGCCGTCGGCAAAGGTGACGACCGCGCCGCGCGCGCCGATGTCGAGCTTGGCGATGCACGCTGCACGGCAGTTGATCTTGGTCTCGACGATCTTGAGCAAATTCTGGGTTTCGTCGGGCAGGTCGCCGAAGCGGTCGATCAGCTCGGCGGCGAACTCGTCGACCGCTCGGCGGTCCTCGAGCTCGCCCAGACGCCGGTAGAGGCCCATGCGCAGGTCGAGGTCGGGCACATAGATTTCGGGGATGAGGATCGGAGCGTCGACGCTGATCTGCGGCGAGAATTCCTCGCGTTGCGGCACTCCGCCGGCCTTTTGCTCGAGGATCGCCTCCTCGAGCATCGACTGATAGAGCTCGAAGCCGACCTCCTTGATGTGCCCCGACTGCTCGTCGCCGAGCAGATTGCCGGCACCGCGGAAGTCGAGGTCGTGGCTCGCCAGCTGGAAACCCGCGCCGAGGCTGTCGAGGTTGGCCAGCACCTGCAGCCTCTTGTCCGCGGCCTCGGTGATCGAGCGGTCGGCGGGCGTGGTCAGATAGGCGTAGGCGCGGGTCTTGGCCCGCCCGACCCGGCCGCGCAGCTGGTAGAGCTGGGCGAGGCCGAACCGGTCGGCGCGGTGGACGATCAGCGTGTTCGCGGTCGGGATGTCGAGCCCGCTTTCGACGATGGTGGTCGACAGCAGCACGTCATATTTGCGGTCGTAAAAGGCGCTCATCCGCTCCTCGACCGCGGTCGCGCTCATCTGCCCGTGGGCGGTCACCGCCTTGACCTCCGGAACCTCGGCGGCGACCCATTCCTCCATCTGCGGCAGGTCGGCGATCCGCGGCACGACGAAAAAGCTCTGGCCGCCGCGATAGTGCTCGCGGAGCAGCGCCTCGCGGACCACCACCGGGTCCCACGGGCTGACGTAGGTGCGGATCGCTAGGCGATCGACCGGCGGCGTCTGGATGACACTGAGGTCGCGCAAGCCCGACATCGCCATCTGCAGCGTGCGCGGGATCGGGGTCGCGGTCAGGGTCAGCACGTGGACGTCGGCCTTCAAGGCTTTGAGGCGCTCCTTGTGGGCGACTCCGAAGTGCTGCTCCTCGTCGACAATGACCAGCCCGAGGCGCTTGAATTGCAAGCCTTTCGCCAGCAGCGCGTGGGTGCCGATGACGACGTCGACCTGGCCGCTGGCAAGGTCCTCCTTGGTCTTCTTCATTTCGGCCGCCGGAACCAGCCGCGACAGCCGGCCGAGCTGGAACGGAAAGCCCTGCAGCCGCTCGGCGAACTGGGCGTAATGCTGGCGGGCGAGCAGGGTGGTCGGGCAGATCAGCGCCACCTGCAGGCCCGACATGGCGACCACGAACGCGGCCCGAAGAGCGACCTCGGTCTTGCCGAAGCCGACATCGCCGCACACCAGCCGATCCATCGGCTTGCCCGATTCCAGGTCGGCGAGCACCTCCTCGATCGCGCGGTCCTGGTCGTCGGTCTCTTCGTAGGGGAAGCGATCGACGAATTGCGGGAACGCCGAATCGTCGGGCTCGGCGACGACTCCGGGCCGGGTCGCGCGCATCGCCGCCGTCTTGATCAGCTCGCCGGCGATTTCGCGGATTCGCTGCTTCATCCGCGATTTGCGCCGCTGCCAGGCTTCGCCGCCCAGCCGGTCGAGGCTGACGCCCTCGGATTCGCTGCCGTAGCGGCTGAGCAGTTCGATATTCTCGACCGGCACGTAGAGCTTGTTGCCGCCGGCATATTCGAGCGCGACGCAATCGTGCGGCGAATTGCCGACCTTGATCGAGGTCAGGTCCTCGTAGCGGCCGACGCCGTGATCGGCATGGACGACGAGGTCGCCCGGCGACAGCGTCGCCAGCTCCTCGAGGAAGGCGGCGGCCGCCTTGCGCTTGCGGCGGCGGCGGACGAGCCGGTCGCCGAGCATGTCCTGCTCGGTCAGAACCGCGACCTCGGCGGCGGTGAAGCCGTGGTCGAGCGGCAGCACCAACAGCGCCGCCACCGCCTTCGCTCCGAGCGCGTCTTGCCAGCTATCGGCCAGCCTCAGCGATTTCAGGCCATGGTCCTCGAGCAGCCCGTGAAGCCGCTCGCGAGCACCCCTGGTGTAGCTGGCGAGCACGACCTTGCGGCCGCCCTTCCTGAGCGCATTCACATGCGCGGCGACCGCCTCGTAGACATTCGCCTGCTGCGCTCGCTCGGGAGCAAAATCGCGCGCCGGCTCGACCTCGAACGGGATGGTGTGAGTGCTCTCGGGCTCCGGGAAAGGCGAGGCGAGGTGGATCGGCCGCTGAGCGACCGTGGCTTCCCATTCGTCCTTCGGCAGATAGAGCGTGTCGGCTTCGAGCGGGCGGTAGCTTCCAGGCGCCGCGGCCATCGCCCGGGTCCGGTTCGAATGATAATCGGCGATCGCGTCGCGCCGGGCGGCCAGCGCGCCCTCGGCGCCGCTGTCGCGGACGACCAGGTCGTGCTCGCCGAGGTGGTCGGTCAGGGTCGACAGACTCTCCTCGAGCAGCGGCAGCCAATGCTCCATGCCGCTCATCCGCCGGCCTTCCGATAGCGCCTGGTAGAGGGGATCGCCGGTCGCGGTGCCGCCGAACGTCTCGCGGTAGCGCGAGCGGAACCGCCGGATGCTGACGTCGTCGAGCAGCGCCTCGGACGCGGGCAGAAGCGCGAACGCCTTGGCCGTGTCGGTCGAGCGCTGGTCGGCGGGGTCGAAGCGGCGGATGCTCTCGATCTCGTCGCCGAAGAAATCGAGCCGCAGCCCGGAGGCCTCGCCGGCCGGGAACAGGTCGATCAGCGAACCGCGCACCGCATATTCGCCTGCTTCGGCGACCGCGTCCGCGCGCTGGTAGCCGAGCGCGGTCAATTGCCCGATCAGCGCCTCGCGATCGACCCGCTCGCCGACCGCGATTCGCCGCGTCAGCTGGCGGATCCGGAACGGGCTCAGCAGCCGCTGCGTCGCGGCATTGGCGGTCGCGACGAGCAACTGCGGCCCCTTGCGCTTGGCCTGCAACGCGTTGAGAGTCGCGAGGCGCTCGGCCATCACCCGAAGCGCCGGCGAGGCGCGGTCGTAGGGCAGGCAATCCCACGAAGGCAGGGTCAGAACCTCGACGTCGGGAGCGAATAGGGGAACCGTGTCGGCCAGCGCGCGCATCGCCGCTTCGTCGGCGGCGATGACGACGGCACGCCCGCCCTTGCCGTGCGCGGCGCGGGCAAGGTCGCTGGCAAGCTGCGGCAGGAAGCCCGTCGGAACGCCGGCCAGGGTCAGCGGCTCGGTCGCGTCGAGAACGCGCTTCAGCGGCTCGCTCATCGCGGCACGCGGACGTAGTCGAGCCGCTTTAGCGCTTCGATCATCGGCCCCTCGAACCGGGCCGGCGGGGCCTGGGTTCCGTGCGCCCAGGCCATGACGTCGACATCCTGCTCGTCGAGCATCTCGCCGAACAGGGCGCGGTCCTGCGAACCCCATTGCTGGTGGTGAGCTTCAAAAAACCCGCCGATCAGCATGTCGGCCTCGCGCGTCCCGCGGTGCGTCGCGCGCCAGCGCAGGCGTTTCAGTTCATCGTCGGGCGGCATCGGGCGCAGATAGGCACGCAAGTTCACCCTGTCACCCCGGCCCAGGTTGTGGCTAGAAACCGCCATGCGCCCGGAAATCCTCAACCCGTTGTTCGCCGAGGCCGAGGTGCTGAAGGGTGTCGGGCCGCAAGTCGCCAAGCAGCTCAAGCGGCTCGGCCCGACCCGGGTCGTCGACGTGCTTTATCATTTGCCGACCGGCTCGATCGAGCGGCTGCGGGTGCCCGCCGCGAGCGCCGCCGTTCTCGGCCGCACCATCATCGTCGACGTGAAACCGTTCGAGATCCGCGAATCCCGTTCGGGCCGCGGTCCGATGCGGGTGTTCACGTCGGATGCCGACGGCAACACTCTGACCCTGGTTTATTTCAACAATCCCGGCTGGGCCAAGCGCAGCGTGCCGCTCGGGCAGGCGCGCACGGTCTCGGGCAAGCTCGAGGCCTATGGCGACGAGTGGCAGATCATCCATCCCGAGGTCACCGAGCCGGGCAAGGGACCGGCGCCGGCGCTGCGCGAGCCGATCTATCCGCTGACCGAGGGCTTGACCAACCGCCGCCTGGGCGAACTGGCCGCTTCGGCGCTCGAGCGTGCGCCCGAGCTGCCCGAATGGGTCGAGCCGGGGTTCGCGGCGCGGGAAGGCTGGCGGCCGTGGCGCTCGGCGCTGGCGGAGGCGCACGGCGAGCCGCAATCGGCTTCGCGCCGGCGCTTGGCCTATGACGAAGTGTTCGCCAACCAGCTGGCGCTGATGCTGCTGCGCCAGTCGGCGCGGCGCAAGCGCGGGGTGCCGCTGGCGGGCGACGGCCGGCTGATCGACAGGCTCCAGCTGCCCTACACGCTGACCGGCGCTCAGCGGCGGGTGATCGAGGAGATCCGCGGCGACATGGCGCAATCGGTGCCGATGCTGCGCCTGCTCCAGGGCGACGTCGGCTCGGGCAAGACGCTGGTCGCGGTGATGGCGATGCTGTTGGCGGTCGAGTCGGGGGCCCAGGCGGCGCTGCTCGCGCTGACCGAAATACTCGCTCGCCAGCACCACGCGACCCTGCTGGGTCAGCTCGACTCGATCGGAGTGAGGGTCGCGATCCTGACCGGCCGCGAGAAGGGCCGGGCGCGCGATTCGGTGTACCTCGGCCTCGGCGACGGCTCGATCGACATCCTCGTCGGTACCCACGCGATCTTCCAGGAGAAGGTCGCCTACAAGAATCTCGGCCTCGCCGTTATCGACGAGCAGCACCGCTTCGGAGTGTCGCAGCGGTTGCTGCTGTCGGCCAAGGCCGAGCGCCCGCCGCATTTGCTGGCGATGACCGCGACCCCAATCCCGCGGACCCTGACTCTGACCCAATATGGCGAGATGGACGTCAGCCGGATCGACGAGATGCCGCCGGGACGGATGCCGGTCGAGACCCGGGTGATCAGCGACGAGCGGCTGCCCGAAGTGATCGACGGGCTCGGCCGGCATTTGGCGAACGGCGGTCAGGCCTATTGGGTGTGCCCGCTGGTCGAGGAGAGCGACAAGATCGACAGCGCCGCCGCCGAGCAGCGCGCCGAGGTGCTGCGGCTTCGCTTCGGCGAGCGTATCGGCCTGGTCCACGGGCGGATGAAGGGTCCGGAAAAGGATTCGGTGATGGCCGCGTTCGCCTCCGGCGAGCTCGCGGTGCTGGTTGCGACCACGGTGGTCGAGGTCGGGGTCGACGTGCCCAACGCGACCCTGATGGTGGTCGAGGGTGCCGAGCGCTTCGGCCTCGCCCAACTCCACCAGCTGCGCGGCCGAGTCGGTCGCGGGGCGGGGGCCAGCACATGCCTGCTGGTGCGCGGCCAGACCTTGTCGGAGACCGCCCGCGCTCGACTCGCTCTGATGCGCGAGACCAACGACGGCTTCCGGATCGCCGAGGAGGATTTGCGGCTGCGCGGCCCGGGCGAAATCCTCGGCACCAAGCAGTCGGGCGAGGCGGGCTTTCGGGTTGCTTCGGCCGAGGAGGTCGCCGAGCTGGCGCCAATCGCGCAAAGCGACGCCCAGCTGCTGCTCGACCGTGACGGCGGCCTCGCCGGACCGCGCGGGCAGGCGGCTCGGACCTGCCTCTACCTGTTCGAGCGCGACCAGGCAGTGGGGCTGATACGGAGCGGTTAGTGCAGCAGCCCGTGTTTCTTCTTGCCGAGGCTGAGTTTGCCGGCGGCCGCCGGCATCGCGGGATCGACAACCACCTCATCGTTCAGCCGCACCGCGCCTTCGGCGATCTTGCGCTTGGCTTCGCCGTTCGACGCGGTGAAGCCCAAGCCGGTCAGCGCCTGTGCGACCGTCATCCCGTTGCCCACGGTCAACGTCGGCAAATCCTCGCCGGCGCCTCCCTCGAAGGTTGATTTCGCGGTCTTCTGGGCGGTGCGCGCGGCCTCGTCGCCGTGAAGCATCGCCGTGGTGGCGGTCGCCAAAGCGATTTTCGCCGCGTTGAGCTCGGCGCCTTGCAGCTTCTCCAGCATGGCGATTTCGGCGAGCGGCAGGTCGGTGAACCGGCGCAGGAACGTGCCGACATCGGCATCGTCGGTGTTCCGCCAGAACTGCCAATAGTCATACGGGCTCAGCAGATCGTCGTTGAGCCACACGGCGCCCTGCGCGGTCTTGCCCATCTTGGCGCCGTCCGCGGTCGTCACCAGCGGCGTCGTCACACCGTACAGCTCGGTCCCGTCGATCCGCCGCCCGAGCTCGATGCCGTTGACGATGTTGCCCCACTGGTCGGAGCCGCCCATCTGCAGCCGGCAGCCGACGCGCCTCGACAGCTCGAGGAAGTCGTAGGCCTGGAGGATCATGTAATTGAACTCGAGGAAGGTCAGCGGCTGCTCGCGGTCGAGGCGCAGCTTGACGCTGTCGAAGGTCAGCATGCGGTTGATTGTGAAATGGCGGCCGACCTCGCGCAGGAAGGGTACGTAGGCGAGGCCGTCGAGCCATTCGGCATTGTCGAGCAGGATCGCGTCGGTCGGACCGTTGCCGAATTTGAGCAGTTTCTCGAACGCTCATCGGATCGAGGCGATGTTGGCGTTGATCTGCTCGGGCGCGAGCACCTGGCGGGCTTCGTCCTTGCCGGACGGGTCGCCGACCTTGGTCGTGCCGCCGCCCATCAGCACCACCGGCCGATGCCCCGCCTGCTGCAGCCGGCGAAGCAGCATGATCTGCACCAGGCTGCCGACATGCAGGCTCGGAGCAGTCGCGTCGAAGCCGATGTAGGCGGTGACCGTCTCCTTCTCCGCCAGCGCGTCGAGCGCCGCGGCGTCGGTCAGCTGGTGGATATAGCCGCGCTCGTCGAGCAGGCGCAGCAGGGAGGAGCGGTAAGCGGTCATGAGACGCCGCTTAGCGTCATGCATTCGACGCTGCTACTGCGACGCCATGCAATTCGACCTCGTGCTCCATCCGAACACACCACCCGGCGGGGCGGCGTTCAAGGTCTGGGCGAGCGTCGACCATATCGCCTCGCTCGGACTCGTCGCGACGACCAACATCTGGTTCGGGGTCGGCGCGCCGGCGAGCCGGTTCGTGATTCCCAAGATGTCTGAACCGTGGCGCTCGGACGAGCTGTGGCGAACGACCTGTTTTGACGCTTTTCTCCAGCCCGCCGGCGCCGACTCCTATCGCGAGTGGAATTTCGCTCCGTCCGGCAATTGGGCGGCCTATGATTTCCCGCGGTACCGGGAAGACATGGCGAGGGCCGAGGTCGGCTCGCCGCCCTACATCCGAATGGAGGACAATTTTACCTGGTGGACGGTCGGCGCGACGATCGCCGTCGACGCCGGCCAGCCGTGGCAGCTCGGCCTGTCGGCGGTGCTGGAGGAAAAGGACGGGACCAAGTCCTATTGGGCGCTTGCTCACCCCGCCGGGGACAAGCCCGATTTCCACCATCCCGATTGCTTCACGGCGCAGCTTGCCTAAGCACCAGCCCATGACCTTGTTCGGAATCGACCAGCTGCTCGCCGAGCCGGAATTGCGAAAGCCGCTGGACGGCCGGCGCGTTGCCTTGCTCGCCCACCCGGCTTCGGTGACCCGCGACCTCACCCACAGCCTCGACGCCCTCGCCGCCGCCGGCCTCAGCATCACCGCCGCATTCGGGCCGCAGCACGGGCTGCGCGGCGACAAACAGGACAATATGGTCGAGTCCGAGGATTCTACCGACCCGGTCCACGGCATCCCGGTGTTCAGCCTTTACGGCGAAGTGCGCCGACCGACCGGCCAGTCGCTCGGCACGTTCGACACCATTTTGATCGACCTCCAGGATCTCGGCTGCCGGATCTATACCTTCATCACGACTTTGCTCTACGTGCTGGAGGCCGCGGCTGAGCACGGCAAAAGCGTCTGGGTGCTAGACCGCCCGAACCCGGCGGGAAGACCCGTCGAGGGCCTGACACTGCAACCCGGCTGGGAGAGCTTCGTCGGCGCCGGCCCGATCCCGATGCGCCACGGGCTGACGCTCGGCGAGCTCGGGCAATGGTTCGTCGATCACTTCAAGCTCGACGTCGATTACCGGGTGATCGAGATGCAGGGCTGGACTCCGGACGAGGCGCCTGGCTTCGGCTGGCCGGCGGAGCGCGTCTGGATCAACCCGAGCCCAAACGCCGCCAACCTCAACATGGCGCGCGCCTATGCCGGCACGGTGATGCTCGAGGGCACCACGCTCAGCGAGGGCCGGGGCACCACCCGCCCGCTCGAGTTGTTCGGAGCGCCGGACATCGATGCGCGCGCGGTGATGGCGGAGATGGAGGGGCTCGCGCCGCAATGGCTCGCCGGCTGCAGGCTTCGCGAAGTGTCGTTCGAGCCGACCTTTCACAAGCATGTCGGCAAGCTGTGCCGCGGTCTCCACATCCACGCCGAAGGCGGCTTCTACGACCACGCCGCATTCAAGCCGTGGCGGCTCCAGGCGCTCGCCTTCAAGGCGATCCGGCGGCTGCATCCCGATTACGACCTGTGGCGCGACTTCCCGTACGAATATGAGCTCGGCAAGCTGGCCATCGACGTCATCAACGGCTCGCCGGCCTTGCGCGAATGGGTCGACGGCGATGCCGCTCCCGACGATCTCGACGCGCTCGCGCTGCGGGATGAGCGCGACTGGGACGAGCAGCGCAAGCCTTACCTTCGCTACTGACCCGCCTCCAACGCGACGGCGTGGTTAACGAAAGAGTAGGAGGTTCGCTCTATCCCGTTCCGCACGAGTTAGAGCGAGTTTGAGCGGGGAGCGGGCGGTCACATGGCGACTCAGGGGATCGAGGAAGTTACCGAGAATGCGATCCGCACGGTGGCGCGCGATTGCGGGTCGCTGTCGATGGAATGCAGCGACGTCGCCGGCTACGTCCAGGACGTCGCGGCCAAGCTCGATGCCCATTTGACGATGCTCGACAGCCTCGAGGAAGTGACGACGCGGCTTCTCGCCGACCAGGCGCGGGTGTCGGATTCGACCGACGAAGCCCGGCTTTTGTCGGAGCAGGCGAAGGCCAAGCTCGAGGCCGGGCGCGAAGCGATCGAGGAAACGATCGGCGGATTCAAGGGCCTGACCGAACTGGTCGTCCAACTGGGCGAGCGCATGGCCGGTTTCGCCACGGCGATGAACCAGGTCCAGACCGTGTCCTCGACCATCGAGACGATCGCCCGCAAGACCAACATGCTGGCGTTGAATGCGACCATCGAGGCGGCGCGGGCGGGGGATGCCGGCCGCAGCTTCGCGGTCGTTGCCGCCGAAGTGAAGAAGCTCGCCCATGATACGCGCACGGCGACCAGCCAAATCGCCCTCACCATCGGCGAGCTGACCCGCGAGGCGGGCGCGGTGACGTCGGAGATCAAGACCGGCGTCGAGCGCAGCCGTGCCGCGCAGATCGGCTTTGGCCAGATCAGCGACACGGTGCGCGAAGTCAGCGAGATCGTCGGCATGGTCGACCGCCAGACCGAGGGCATCGCCCATTCGACCAACATGATCC
>JBPCQE010000184.1:0-2996 GCA_050998435.1 Sphingomicrobium sp.
GCAGCGTCAGCCACGGCTTCGAGCGCATGGGCCTGGTCGATTTTGGCCCCGCCGCCGGCGATTCCGACAAGGTGTTCGAGGCGGCAATCGAGGCCGGCGCCGAGGACGTCGAATCCGACGAGGACGGCCACCGCATCTGGACCAGCGTCGAGACCCTCCACGAAGTCGCTCGCGCGCTCGAGCCGCATCTCGGCGAAAGCGAAGGCGCCAAGCTGGCGTGGAAACCGGCCACCGAAATCGAAGTTCGCGGTGACGACGCTGCCAACCTGATGCGCCTCATCGACGCGCTCGACGACGACGACGACGTCCAGACCGTATGGGGCAATTACGACGTCCCCGACGACGAGCTGGAGAAGCTTTGAGGATTTTCGGCCTCGACCCGGGGCTCGGCACGACCGGCTGGGGTTTGATCGAGGCGCAGGGCAATCGGCTGTCCCACATCGCCAACGGAGAGTTCAGAACCAGCCCGTCCGCGCCGCTACCGTCGCGGCTGGCCGAAATCGCCGAACAGCTGGAGGCGCTGCTCGCCGAGCATCGGCCCGAGGCGGCCGCGGTCGAGGAGGTGTTCGTCAACAAGAACCCGCAGTCGACCTTGAAGCTCGGCCAGGCGCGGGGAGTCGCGCTGATGATCGCCGCGCGCTCCGGGCTTGAAGTCGGCGAATATGCGGCCCGGCTGGTCAAGAAGGCGGTGGTCGGCCACGGCAACGCCGACAAGGTGCAGGTCCACGCGATGGTCGGCCGGCTTCTTCCGGGAGTGGCGATCGCGGGCCCCGACGCCGCCGACGCGCTCGCCGTCGCGATCACCCACGCCCACCATCTGGCGAGCACGCGCCGCATCCCCTAAGCATCGGGCGAAATGATCGCCCGCCCGACCGGAACACTCGCCGAAACCAGCGCCGACGGCGTGGTGATCGACGGCGGCGGGGTCGGCTACCAGGTGCTCGCCAGCGCCCGCACCCTCGACGCGCTAGGGCCGGTCGGCGGCGAGGTGATGCTGCTGACCGAAATGCAGGTGCGCGAGGATTCGATGACCCTGTTCGGTTTTGCCACGGCCGGCGAGCGCGAGGCGTTCCGGGCGCTGACCTCGGTCCAGGGCGTCGGCGGCCGCGTCGCTCTGGCGATCCTGTCGGCGCTCGGCCCCGACGAGCTGTCGAGCGCCGTGTCGTCGGGCGACAAGGCGATGATCGCCCGAGCCAACGGAGTCGGCCCCAAGCTCGCCGCGCGCATCGCCAACGAGCTTCAGGGCAAGCTCGGAGCGCCATGTCTGGCCGGAACGGCGGGCGCGGCAATCCAGCGTGTCGGCGCCGCCGCCGACGCCGTCTCGGCGCTCGGCAACCTCGGCTTCAAGCCCGCCGAAGCCAATGCCGCGGTCGCCGCCGCCCAGGACGATCTCGGCCCCGACGCCCAGCTCGATGCGCTTGTCCGGCTGGCCCTGCGCAAGGCCGCGAAATGACGGTCCGAATCGCCTCCTGCCGCTGCGGTCAATTGCGCGCGACCGCGATCGGTGAGGCGGTGCGGGTGTCGGTGTGCCATTGCCTCGACTGCCAGAAGCGGACCGGGAGCGCGTTCAGCGCCCAGGCGCGCTGGCCGGCCGACCAGGTGACGATCGAGGGGCAGTCGAAAATCTGGACTCACTTCGCCGACAGCGGCAACCGGATCACCCATCATTTTTGTGGCCAGTGCGGCTCGGCCGTCCATTACACGATCGAGGGAAAGTTCGACGGGCTGGTCGCCATCCCGCTCGGAGCGTTCGCCGACCCGAAGTTCCCGGCGCCGAAATTCTCCGTCTGGGAAAATCGCAAGCATCCCTGGGTCAAGATCGTCGGCGATGAGGTTGATCATTCGGATTGAAAACTCTGTCCTACAGCAGCCGGATTGTGCATCATCCTCCCTGTGGTGAGATGGCAAGCAAGCAGTGACGCTCGACCCATGCTGACGCCGGGCGGACTCGCGCGCGCGCGTAGAGGAGCGAACTTAGCGAACTTTCGGATCTCCGATGGCGACTGACCCCGCCCGAATCACGTCGCCCGAGCGCACCCCCGAGGACGCCGACGCGGCGCTTCGGCCCAAGAGCCTCGACGAGTTCATCGGCCAGCAGGGTGCGCGCGAGAATTTGCGGGTGTTCGTCAACGCCGCGAAGTCGCGCGGCGAGCCGCTCGACCATGTGCTGTTCCACGGACCCCCGGGCCTCGGCAAGACGACGCTCGCCGGAATCCTCGCGCGCGAGATGGGGGTCGGCTTCCGCGCCACCTCCGGCCCGGTGATCGCCAAGTCGGGCGACCTCGCGGCTTTGCTGACCAACCTCGAGGACGGCGATGTTTTGTTCATCGACGAAATCCACCGGCTCCAGCCGGCGATCGAGGAGGTGCTCTACCCGGCGATGGAGGACCGGGCGCTCGACCTGATGATCGGCGAGGGACCCTCGGCGCGTTCGGTGCGGATCGACCTGCCGCGCTTCACTTTGATCGGCGCGACCACCCGCCAGGGGCTGCTGACGACGCCGCTGCGCGACCGTTTCGGCATCCCGATTCGGCTCAATTTCTATAGCGTGCCCGAGCTCGAGCAGGTGGTTCGGCGCGCCGCTGGCCTGCTCGGCGTCGATTTGAAGGACGACGGCGCCCACGAGATCGCTCGGCGCTCGCGCGGCACTCCGCGCGTATCGGGCAGGCTGCTCCGGCGGGTCCGCGATTTCGCCCACGCGGTCGGTGCGCAAGCGATCAATGCTGAGGTCGCCGACAAGGCGCTCGACCGGCTCGAGATCGACGCGCTCGGGCTCGACGCGATGGACCGGCGCTATCTGACGATGATCGCCGACATCTACGGCGGCGGCCCGGTCGGAATTGAGACCCTCGCGGCCGGCCTGAGCGAACCGCGCGACACCATCGAGGACGTGATCGAGCCGTTCCTCATTCAGCTTGGCATCATCGCCCGCACGGCAAGGGGGCGCTGCTTAAATGGCCGCGGCTGGAAGCACCTCGGGCTGACTCCGCCCGCGG